>CAJBHE010000282.1 GCA_903952885.1 uncultured Burkholderiales bacterium | reverse complement strand
TGTGATCTCTGTACACAGGTTCGACGAGTGCACTACGCCAACGTGCTGCTGGGGGGAGCGCACGTTGCATGGGTCTTTGAAGGTGATCCATGGGTGCCCCGTTTCAAACAACATGGTCAGCATCTTGCGCCACATGTCGGTGGCTTGCAAGGTTTTACTTGGCTTGATTTCGCCGCGCTTGGCTTTGGCTTCGTAGGCCACGTAGGCTTTTTCGAATTCAGCGCCGAACAAGTCGTGCAAATCAGGCACATCAGAAGGAGAGAACAAAGTCCACTCGCCTTTTTCCATCACGCGACGCATGAACAAGTCTGGAATCCAGTTGGCCGTGTTCATGTCGTGGGTACGACGGCGGTCGTCACCGGTGTTCTTGCGCAACTCGAGGAATTCCTCGATGTCCAAGTGCCAAGTTTCGAGGTAGGTACACACTGCGCCTTTGCGCTTGCCGCCTTGGTTCACCGCCACGGCGGTGTCGTTGACCACTTTCAGGAATGGCACCACGCCTTGTGATTCGCCATTGGTGCCCTTGATGTGGCTGCCCAAAGCGCGCACGCGGGTCCAGTCGTTGCCCAGGCCGCCTGCAAATTTAGACAACAAAGCGTTTTCTTTGATCAACTCATAGATGCCGTCCAAGTGGTCGGGCACGGTCGATAAATAGCAGCTGGAGAGCTGTGAGCGTAAGGTGCCGCTGTTGAACAGCGTGGGCGTGCTCGACATGAAGTCGAACGACGAGAGTACTTCGTAGAACTCAATGGCGCGTGCTTCGCGGTCCACTTCGTTCAGCGACAGGCCCATGGCTACGCGCATGAAGAAGGCTTGTGGCAATTCAATGCGGGTCTTGCGCACGTGCAGGAAGTATCGGTCATACAAGGTTTGCAAACCCAGGTAATCAAATTGCAAATCACGGCTTGCTTTGAGGGCTGCGCCCAAGCGTGGCAGGTCAAACTGCAACATGGCGGGGTCGAGCAACTCGTTGTCCACGCCTTTTTGGATGAACTGTGGAAAGTACTCGGCGTAGTGTTGGCCCATGTCGGCGTGCAGCACTTCTTTGCCCAGCACTTCTTTGGCAATGGTGTGCATCAACAAACGTGCAGTGGCGTAGGTGTAGTCTGGGTCTTTTTCGATTAGGGTACGTGTGGCCAAGATGGCAGCTTTGTACACCTCGTCCATAGGCACGCCGTCATACAGGTTGCGCATGGTTTCAGCCATGATCGGGTCGGGTTTGACGTCAGCGCCCAAGCCAGCACATGAGTCGTTAATCAGACGTTGCAAGTTGTTCAAGTCCAGGGCCACGCGGTGGCCGTTGTCGATCACGTGCAGCGTCGGTGCAGCCGGTGCTTGCTCTTCTTTGATGTGGGCACGCTCTTGGTTACGACCTTCGCGGTAGAGCACGTAAGCCCGGGCAATTTCGTGGTGACCACCGCGCATCAGGCCCAATTCAACCTGGTCTTGCACGTCTTCAATGTGGAAGGTGCCGCCGCCTGGTCGTGATCGCATCAAGGCGCGCACCACAGCTTGGGTGAGGGCTTCGACCATTTCGCGAACACTAGCAGATGCCGCGCCCTGTGTGCCGTGTACGGCCAAAAAAGCCTTCATCATGGCGACAGCAATCTTGGCGGGTTCGAAAGGCACCACGGCGCCGTTGCGGCGAATGATTTGGTAATGCGTCAACATGGTGGGGCTCTCTGTTGAAGCACGATCGTGTGCGACAGATACGTGACCCATTGATGATGTGTGCACAGCAGTTTCTGCGGTTTGCATGTCTTTTTTCTTCCTTGTGAGCAGTTCAATCGTGCGTAGCAAAAGCGGCGTCATGACCACTTTTTAAATTCCAAGCCGACACTATATCTGGTGTTCGCCCATGTGCCAACACACTACCGGTAGCGTTTTGGTAGAAAATGATTACATTTGAAATCGCGTCAAACCAAGTGTCTGGCACTTAGGAATTTTGACACCTGCTTGAGCTCAGTATTGGTGGGCGATTGAATTAGAAATCTAGTGTTGGCGCCATATTCCAAGTTGTTTGGGGCGCTGATGCGCATGGTGTCTTCAACTGAAATTGAAATTCATAAAAAATATGCAAATCAATTTTTTTTGATGAATGATGAAAAATTAATTTTTCGCTGGAAAACTGTTGTCAGCCCACCCCAAAGATTGCTGCAAACGTGGCCAATCAAATCCTGCGCCAGGGTCTTGTTTGCGTTTGGGTGCCACATGTTCGTGACCTGCGATATGGTGCAATTTGTAATGTTGTGCGATGGCCGCACAAATGCTGCTGAGGGTTTCGTACTGAGGCACTTCAAAGGGATGGCCTTCTAATCCTTCAAGCTCGATGCCAATCGAGAAGTCATTACAGTTGTCGCGCCCTTGGTAGTTAGACTGGCCAGCGTGCCATGCGCGATCGTTGCAGCTGACAAACTGAATGAGGCCGCCATCGCGACGAATCACAAAATGTGCTGACACCTCGGTGCCTCGAATTTGCTGGAAGTAGGGATGCGCATCCCAATCCAGCGTGTTGGTGAAGAGTGCCTCTATTTCGCAGCCGCCGTATTGCCCAGGCGGCAAGCTGATGGCGTGTAGCACCACCAAGTCGATTGACGTGTCAACGGGTCGTGGTCCAAAGTTGGGCGAGGGGGTACGTTTGGCAAACCGATACCAACCTTCGCGCCACAAGCTGTTCATGGGCTCAGCCTTCATGGCTGTCGCGGTGCGCAGTGCTGCAATATACGCCGTGCGTGCCACGAATGGCATCGTCATGCGGTATGTGCATGCTGCAGTGGCCACAGGGCACCATTACTTGTGGACCTGTTTTTTTTGGCGGCGCTTGGTCGGGTTTTCGTTGTTGGCGAATCCACCAGATACCGCCCAAGACGATGAAGAGCAGCGCCAGGTACTTCATGCCACGCGTCCTAAGATGACTTCCAGCACAAAGCGTGAGCCTGCATAGCCCAGCAGTAACAAGCCTGAGCCGATGTAAAGTACGCGTATCGCTTTGCGACCTCGCCAGCCGAAGCGACCGCGCCCCAACAACAGGACAGCAAATGTGAGCCAAGACAGCAACGAAAACACTGTTTTGTGTTCCCAACGCCAAGCAGCTTGGGCTCCGTACAAGCTATCGCCAAACAACCAGCCTGCCGCCAAAGTGGCGGTTAGCAAAACAAAACCGACCGTCACAAAACGGAAAGTTAGGCGCTCAAGTGTGAGCAATGGCAAGCCCACATGCGTGTCAGCGCCTAAGCGCATGTGTTTTTCAGCACGCGTCATTAGCCAAGCGTGCACCACAGCCGCGGCAAACAAGCCGTAAGACGCCACGCCCAGCGCCAAGTGCAAGGGCAGCAAAGGCGATGTCTGCGTGTGCAAGGCTGCACCAGGGAAGGCAGCAGCCAGCAACACCACCGCAGCGCCCACGATCGACAGCGTCCAGCGCGTGCGAAGCTTTGGGAACCAGTGTTGCTCCAACACATAAAAGGTGAGCATCAGCCAAGTCGTGACCGATAGCGCGGGCGCAAAGCCAAAGCGCAAACCACCGTCTTGCGGCGCAAAGAGCGCAAACACCAAACCCAAACCATGCAGCGCCCAAGGCACACTCAACAGCCGGTGGCCCATGCTGGGCGCCACGCGCGGGCCGATGAGGGCAGTCAAGGCGTAAGCGGCCGCCGTGGGAACGGCAAGCCATAGGTTGAGCGGGATTGCGCTGGCTAAAATCATGTCAACAGTTTAGCGTTTCGCTACACACGCAAAAACCAGCCCTCTGAAGGGGTTTATATGGCCTCAGCCTTGACCGACAAACTCTCGCGCCTCGTCAAACACATCAGTGGACAGGCCCGCATCACCGAAAGCAACGTGGCCGACATGTTGCGAGAGGTGCGCATGGCTCTGCTCGAAGCCGACGTGGCACTGCCCGTGGTGCGCGACTTCATTGCCCGCGTCAAAGAAAAAGCCCTCGGCCAAGAAGTGGTGGGTTCTTTGCAGCCCGGCCAAGCCTTGGTGGCCATCGTCAACCAAGAGTTGGCCGTCACCATGGGCGAGGGAGTGAGCGACTTGAACCTCGCGGCTCAACCGCCTGCCGTGATTTTGATGGCAGGTTTGCAAGGCGCTGGTAAAACCACCACCACCGCTAAGCTGGCGCGTTGGCTGATCAACCAACGCAAGAAAAAGGTGCTGACCGTCTCAGGCGACGTCTACCGCCCCGCTGCTATTGAGCAGCTCAAAACCGTTACCGCACAAGCTGGCGCCGAATGGTTCCCCAGCTCACCCGATCAAAAGCCTGCTGACATTGCTCGTGCTGCACTCGACTACGCTCGTAAACATTACTTTGATGTGCTGCTGGTCGACACGGCCGGTCGCTTGGCGATTGACGAAGCCCTGATGGCCGAGATCAAAGATCTGCACAGCGTGTTGAACCCCGTCGAGACTTTGTTTGTGGTCGACGCCATGCAAGGCCAGGACGCCATCAACACCGCCAAGGCATTCAGCGATGCGCTGCCCTTGACCGGCATTGTGTTGACCAAACTCGATGGCGATTCACGTGGTGGTGCAGCTTTGTCGGTGCGCCAGATCACCGGTGCGCCCATCAAGTTTGCGGGTACCAGCGAGAAGCTGGACGGCTTAGAGCTGTTCGATGCCAACCGCCATGCCGGTCGCGTGCTGGGCATGGGCGACATCTTGGCCTTGGTCGAGCAAGTCACCGCCGGTGTTGATATGGCAGCGGCGCAAAAGCTGGCCGAGAAGGTCAAGCGCGGCGATGCTTTTGACTTGAACGACTTCCTTACACAAATTCAGCAAATGCGCTCCATGGGTGGCCTGTCCAACCTCATGGACAAATTACCCGCGCAAATGGCGGCCAAAGCCGGTCAAGTCGACATGGATAAGGCTGAGAAAGACATGGGTCGCAAGCAAGGCATCATCCACAGCATGACGCCGCTGGAGCGCCGCAAGCCCGACCTCATCAAAGCCACCCGCAAGCGCCGCATTGCTGCAGGTGCTGGCGTGCAAGTGCAAGACGTGAACCGCTTGCTCAAAGAGTTTGAGCAAATGCAAACCATGATGAAGAAGATGAGTGGCGGCGGCATGATGAAGATGATGAAAAAGCTCGGCGGTATGAAAGGCATGACGGGCGGCGGTGGTGGCTTTCCTGGCATGCGCTGAACCTCTTGCGCTCTAAATGAAAGCCCTGAAACCTTGCGGTCGCAGGGCTTTTTCAATGCTTGACGTAAAAGCTATTTAAGCCAACTCTTTTACCAAAACCTCACCACGCAGTGAATGCGGATTGGCTTCCGTGATCTTCACGTCAATCAGCTGATTCATCAGGCGCTCGGGGTTGGGGCCGCCTTTGAAGTTGACAATGCGGTTGCACTCGGTGCGTGCACGCAGCTCGGTGGCATCTTTCTTGGCAAACCCATCCACCAACACACGTTGCACCGTGCCCACGCGCTGCACGTTGATGTCGCGCATGTTGTCTTCGATGATTTTTTGTACCTCTTGCAAGCGGCGCAGTTTCACCGCGTGCGGCGTGTCGTCGTGCAGGTTGGCCGCAGGCGTACCGGGGCGTGGGCTGAAGATGAAGCTGAATGAGTTGTCAAAGTACACATCGTGCATGAGCTTGATGAGCTTTTGGTGGTCTTCCTCGGTCTCGCCGGGAAAGCCCACGATGAAGTCCGAGCTCATCGCCATGTCGGGGCGAATGGCGCGCAGCTTTTTCACCGTGCTTTTGTATTCCATGGCGGTGTAGCCGCGTTTCATGGCCATCAAGATGCGGTCGCTGCCGTGCTGCACGGGCAGGTGCAGGTGGCTCACCAGTTGAGGCACTTTGGCGTACACATCAATCAAGCGCTGTGTGAATTCGTTGGGGTGGCTGGTGGTGTAGCGGATGCGCTCGATGCCGGGAATTTCAGCCACGTACTCAATCATCAGCGCAAAGTCGGCAATCTCAGCCGTGCCGCCCATGGCGCCACGGTAAGCGTTGACGTTTTGGCCCAAGAGCGTGACTTCTTTAACGCCTTGTGCTGCCAAACCTGCCACTTCAACCAACACGTCGTCAAACGGACGGCTCACCTCTTCGCCACGTGTGTAAGGCACCACGCAGTAGCTGCAATATTTGCTGCAGCCTTCCATGATGCTCACATAGGCGCTGCCGCCTTCGACGCGAGCGGCGGGCAGGTGGTCAAACTTTTCAATTTCTGGAAAGCTGATGTCGACTTGCGGCTTAGCCAAGCTATCGCGTTGGTTCAGCAGTTGAGGCAGCCGGTGCAGGGTTTGTGGGCCAAACACCACGTCCACGTAGGGCGCGCGGGCAATGATGGTGGCGCCTTCTTGGCTGGCCACGCAGCCACCCACCGCAATCTTGACGCCTTTGGCTTTCAAGTGCTGGATGCGGCCAAGGTCTGAAAACACCTTTTCTTGGGCTTTCTCTCGCACCGAGCAGGTGTTGAAAACGATCAAGTCGGCTTGTTCGACATCGTTGGTTTTTTCGTAACCTTGGGCCTCGCCCAGCACGTCGACCATCTTGTCCGAGTCGTACTCGTTCATTTGGCAACCGAAGGTTTTGATAAAGACTTTGCGGCTCATGGCTGAGCCTCCCCGTGGGGATAAAAGCAGCGGTTCATGGTGTTGATCCAGAGGCTGATGAAGAAGACAGTCATTGTAGTAGCGGCTTCTTTTGCGTCTATTTCTTGCTTTGGTCAGTTGCGGCAATAATTTGCCGGTGTCCATTGGGATTAAAGCTTGTGTCGAATCAAGCCGATACCCACTGACTTGCCCAAACAGGGGCGTGCGCTGCGCGTTGTTGTTTGGCTTTCTCAAATGCACCCACTCAAGTGAATGGCCATGAAAAAATATTTAAGACTGATCATTGAAATCGTCATGGGTCTGCTGTTAGCAGGCGCTATTGCTTTTGGTTACTGGAGCTATACCGGTAAGAACCTTGTCATGGGCGAGCTGACAGAAGCCAGCGAAGGCGCAAGCGAAGCTCAGGAAGAACTCGGAAAGCTAACCAAGGAATTGCAAGAAGCGAAAGATAAGCTAGAGGAGTATGAGCCAGCCGCCAAACAACTGGTCGCTGTCAAAGAATCTTTCAGCAATGGCATCGTGTTGCAAGACTATGAGGCTTTCATCAAGGCTCAAAAAGGCCCTGTGACCAGCGAACGTCAGTTGGGCTTGGGCGCGATGCGCCTGTTGACCAAGGGTGCTGAAGACCCTGAAACGATCAGTGCATTCCAAAAAGCACTGGAAATGGCCGAGTGGTCGTCACGCGTGAAGTCCATCTGCGCTGCGCAAAATGCGTTGGCCGCTGCCGGCCAAAAAGTGAAAGTGTTGGCCGATTGCGCGCTTGAAAATGAAGATAAGGCGCACAAAAAGGGCCATGCGGTCCATTGGGATTACGCCGGTGACATGGGTCCCGAAAACTGGGGTGATGAGTTCCCCACCTGCGGGAAAGGCCAAAAGCAATCGCCTTTGAACATCACGGGGCCATTTGAGAAATCGAAAGACGTGTTGGTGGTTAACTACAAAGAAGGTCCCTTGAAAATCTTGAACAACGGCCACACCATCCAAGTGAACGTGGAGCCGGGCAGCACCCTGAAGATCAACAAGGACGTTTACAACCTGTTGCAATTCCATTTCCACCGTCCTAGTGAAGAGCAAATCGACGGCAAACCCATGGCCATGGTGGCGCACTTTGTGCACAAAAATACCGATGGCAAGCTGGCTGTGTTGGGCGTTTTGCTCAACGATGGCAAAGACAACGCAGCCATTCAAACGCTGTGGAACAACGCCCCCAAGGCCGAAGGCCCAGAAGTCGTGGTTGACAAGGTTAAGTTTGACCCCAGTAGCTTGGTGCCTGCCGCTTTGACGCACTACAGCTACGAAGGTTCGTTGACCACGCCGCCTTGTACCGAAGGCGTGAACTTCTACATCTTGAAGACACCTGTGGACATTGGCAAAAAGCAAGTCATGGACTTCCCCTTCAAGCGCAATGCCCGTCCTGTGCAGCCTTTGAATGGTCGCAAGATCAACGCAAACTGACGACCTCTTCCAGCGCTACGCTCCAGCGCTTGAGCCCAAACTAAAAAGCCTGCTCTGTGAATTCAGAACAGGCTTTTTTATGGCGCATATGCGCGTGTGAGAGACCGGAATTAAGAGAGTTTGGGCGGTGGCGAGGGCAGGGTGTAGAGCAGCGGCATGGCCACGGCCACAAGCAAAAACACTAGCACCACCAAGATCAGCAAAAGCTTGAAGAACTCGGGTGAGTCAGGAAATTTGGTTTTGGGCGCTGGGGCTTGCTCAGTTTTGAAATGGGGCAGTTGTAGTCCCGCGCCATCGCCAACTGCCCGCGATCTAAACACATTGATCACGGGCATGCCATTGGCTTGTGTCCCGCTGAGGGCGCAAGCAATTTTCAAGGCCGCCTGCACCTTGGCTTGCTGCGACGCGAATTGGCCTTGGCCATCTGCTTCCAGCTCACGCACCTGCGCTTCGCTCAGCCCGCACAAACGTGCCACGCGGGCGTGGTCGAGTTTGCACAAGGCTCTTAGCCTCAGCATGGCTTGGGGGTCGATGAGATGAGCATGCATGAACGTTCAGAGGTTATGCGCATACGCCGCAAGGCGTATAGACCGAGTGGTTGATTTTGATGACAATCTTGTTGGATATTTCAATTCACATGCTGACAACTGAGTTTTAATTTTCTATGAATTTCCAAAGAATCAAAGAAAGCGACGCAGTTGATTTGCCGTTGTTGTTAAAGAATCGGCTCGTCAGCCTCGTGCTTTACCTCAAAGAAAAAATAGATGCGGGCCAGTTCAACGAATTGACCTTGGCACACATTGCCAAAGACAACCGCATGACCATCCCACAGTTGATGGAGTTTGGCTTTACCAAGGCCAACTTGTTGTGCCATGTGGTGGTGGCTGAAAACGAAATCCTGATTCAGAAGTTAGTAGGCCTTGATCTCTCGACCATGGGCTCTTCGCTCACCGAGCAAGTCAAAGCCTATGTGTTTCAGCTCTACCAGAACGATTTGAAACACTTGGCCTTACGCACCGCCATTCAGTCGTATGCCTGGATGTGGTCGGTGGTCGACGAAGCGCGTGTATCCAACCAAGCCATGAAGCTCATGACACCCATCCACATCGCCTTTCAGGCGCAGGATTTTGAGCACATCGACGCACGGTGCCATGCCATTTGGGCACTCTACATCCAAGGCTTGCGCACGGCGGCATTGGGCAAAGGCAGTGCCAGCGATTGTTTGGCAGCCATCACCCCTTCACTTGAATTCATCACAGAAAGTAAGAAATGACCGATCAAAACGACATGTCCAAAGCAAACAGCATCTTCATTGGCGAGGGTGTGGTCTTCAAAGGCTCGATCAAAGCGCCCAATCAAGCCATCATCTCAGGCCAATTTGACGGTGAGTTGGAGGCGCGCGATGTGTTGATCGGCGCTTCAGGCGTGGTCACTGGCACAACCACGGCACAGTTCGTCGATGTCAAAGGTGAACTGAATGAAACCGTGACCAGCCGCGAGTTGCTCATTGTGCGCGGCACAGGCCGCGTGAAGGGCGCGGTGACCTATGGCGAAATTGAGATTGAGCGCGGGGGTCAGATCAAAGGCGACATGATCCAGCGCTGAAACCGCTGTTAAATCAGCTTCAGACGCTCGGAAGAGGGCACCACGCGCGTCAGGCGAACGCCGTAGCGGTCGTTCACCAACACGATTTCCCCTTGGGCCACCACCGAGTTGTTGACCAACAGGTCAAGGGGCTCGCCCGCAATGCGGTCTAGCTCCACCACGCTGCCCTGGGTGAGACGCATCAAGTCTTTGATCTTGATTTGTGCGCGACCCACTTCAATGGACAAATTCACGACGATGTTTTGCAACACCTCGGGATTGATGTTGCCTGGCATGGTGGGCTTGAAGTCCTCCAAGCTAGGTTCAGCGTCCTCTTCGTGCGCAGCTTCAACAGCAGCCACTTCTTCGTGTTCGGCGGCTTCAGCAACAGCTTTGGCTTCGTCGTTTTCTGGGTTTGGGTTTTCTTTTTCGTCGGTCATGATGTATTCCTGTCTCAGGTTTTGCCGTGAACGTGTTCGTGGTCAATTTGCACTGCCACTTGTGAGCCGCGTGTACCCACATTGACGTGGAAAGCGGGCACACCATCGGTGCTCATCAGTGCGGTGTCGTCTTTCTTGAAGAACAACAAATCGCCCTCTTGCAGATGGTTCAAGTGGTGCAGCGTGGTTTTGATTTCACCCATGGTGACTTGTAATTCCAGCTTCGCATCGCCCACCGCATCGGCAAGGGCTTTGCGCCATTTACGATCTGACTCTTCGTTGCCTTCGCCACTTTGAACGCGGCTGCTGAGCAGTTCGCGCACGGGCTTTAAGGTGGCGTAGGGGTAGACCAAGTCGATGAAGCCTTTGCCGCCGCTCGCGGTGGCATCCGCTTCAAAGCGGCTCAAGACCACTAAGTCGTTTTCGTCTGCGATTTGTGCGAACTGAGGGTTGATCTCAGAACTCACGTGTTCGCATTCGATGGGCATCAATGGGCCCCATGCTTCGGTCAGCGAGCGGAAGAACACTTCCAAAATAATCTTGATGATGCGAGATTCAGTGGGCGTGAACAAACGGCTTGGGGGTAGTTCGCCCACGCCTTTGCCGAAACCACCAAAAAAGCTGTCGAGCGAGCTGAACACCACATTGGGGTCGATGATGATCACCGAATTGCCACGGAGCGGGTTCATGCGGATCATGTTGACCGACAGTGGGGCGCGCAGGCCTTTGAGGTAGTCGCCAAATTTTAAAATTTGTACCCGGGTGGGGTTCACACGCGGGCTGGAACGCAGCACTTCAAGCAAGCCAAGGCGGAACAGTCGGATGAAGCGTTCGTTGATCATGTCGATCGACGACACGTTCACGCCCAAACTGCTGTCTTCGCTCGCAAGGTCGTGCTTGCGCACCCGCACGCTGTTGTTGAAGCCAGTGTCGGTCTCGATGGAACCGTCGCGCACGCCTTCCGACAGCGCGGCCAGTTCTTCGTCCGAGAGCAGGTTAGATTTCATGGGTGGTCAAGTGTTACTGCATCACAAAAGAGGTGAAGAACACGTCTTCAATGCCACCAAAGTCTTCGTACTTCATCAGCATTTCATTCATCACCACTTTGATTTTTGCGGCCAATTCGACGCGGAAGTCTGGCTTAGCCACATCGGCTTCTGTGCTTTGACGCATCACATCGAGCACGGCAGAGCGAATGGCAAATTCATGCTTCTTCACGTTGTCAAACACGCGTGAGTCGTAATGGGTCATCACGGCTACTTTCACAACCATGATTTTTTTCGAGCTCGTGATGTTGGTCATGAACTCTTTGTCAATCTCCAAGTAAGTGTTCTCAAAGCGCGTGGCTTCGGCTTCTTTCTTGACTTTGGTTGGTCCTTCAGGTGTTGCATTGTGCGCCGCATCAGCTTCTTTTTCCAATTCATCCACTTTTTCGTGGGCGGCGGCTTCGCTCTTGTGCTCGAAGTATCCAGAGAAAAAGAGCGTGCCAAACACGACAGCGATCATCACGAGAATCGCAGATAAGACGATCACCAAAATCAAAAGAATCGGTTTCTTTTTCTTTGTTTCGCCTTCGACGACTTCTTCAGCCGGAGCTGCTACTGCTTCTGTTGCCATTTCATTCTCCTAATATTCAGATTGTCACGTGTAATTTATGCATAGAGGTCAAGCAAGGACGCATTGCCTTTCCTGCGGACTGAGGCGGCGCTGATGGCGCTGTCTGTTTCGTTGACTGGCGATGTTGAATTGTCTCTAACTTGAGACTGCTTAGATGCATTTCCCGAGTTGTTGTGTTGGGCGTTGCTGCTGCCCTGACCCACGTTGAATTGGCCTGAATTAATACCAAAGTTCCCAAGTGCTTCGCGCAAGCGTTGGCTACTGTTTTGAAGTAAGTCGCGCGTCAGTGGGTTGTCGGCACGGAAGACAGCGTCGAGTTTGCCGTCTTTCATTTCCAGTTGAATTTCCACGCCACCTAAGTTGGAGGGGCGTAGGGCAAATTTCATTTTCCATTCGCCATCGCTGAGTTGCTTGTGCATGCGCGCAGCCATTTCAGTGGCCATCTTGTCGCTGAGCTGGTCATAGACTTCGCTCATGTTGAGGCCTGTTGGGGCTGCGCTCGCTGCGACGTTGGCTGGGTTATTGCTGCGACTCAAGGCCTGGGCAAAGGTACTGAAGTTGTTACCTTCGTTGGACGAGCCTTGTTGTTGATCAGGGTTACTGTCGCTGCTTGCGTCTTCAGAGAAGCGCGATAACAGGGCGCTCACGTCCTGTTCATCCACGCCTGTGCGCATGAGCGACAGCATGTCGATGGTGTTTGGCACGAGTGTGTTGACTTGCACGGCGTTGACGGGCAACGCTGCGGCTGGCAACACCGTGATTTGTAATTGTTGGATGGCCGCCAAGTCGGTAGGCGTCAAGCCAGACAAGGTGTTGGCGGCTAAGGTGGTAGCACCTGCCGCCAAGCCAGCGCCAGAAACGGCAGTGGGGCTTTGTGCAGCAGCAGTGATGGCGGTCAACTGTGTAACGACCGCGCTGTCATCGCTAGATGCAGTGCCTTGAGTTGTTGCTGGCAAAAGGTTGAGGCCCGCGAGCGGCAAGCCGGCGGCCATTCCTAAGGTCTGTGCACTAGGCGTTCCAGTCAGCAAGGTGGCAGGGTTGGCGGGTTGCTGGGCCAACAAGTTTTGTATGGCTGACGCGTCCAAGCCCATGGACTGTGCAAAAGCAGCCAAGCTCTCAGGGCTAGGCGCTTGTTTAGGGTCAGTGATGATGTGCATTTGTGGGCTGAGCGCCACGGTTTGTAACGCGGCCGCTTTAGCCAAGTCAACCCCCGATGTTGCTGGTGCGGCCAGTGCGCTTGCAGCGTCTGGGTTTGCAACGGCTGTGGCAACAGTCGCCAAGACAGCAGCTGATGGAGCGGGCGGTAGGGGAGTGAGAGGTGCAACCGGTGCGCCTTGCATCAGTCCTTCAAGTAACGCATCCACATCCGAGCGTTGTGATTTGAGTGCAGCGGCTTGGCTGCGTTGATGTGCCTGTTTGTTGGCTTGATCGTCTGACGCATCGTCAGATCGCTGTGCATCTGTTCGTGTGTCACGGCCCTCACGGACATCACGGGCTTCGTAGGCGGTGCGATCAGTTTGCGATCGCTCATTGCTACGCTTGTCTTCGGCCGGACGTTCATCATGTGTGTGTGCTTCGATTTGGGCTTGTTCAGGCACGTAAGCGGCAAAAGTTTGCCGCTGTTGCGGCACCAAGCGCTTCATCTGAAGCGCCATGACTTCCGCGAAATCAAAGCCCAAAGTGTCGCCCGCAGACGTTCCAGCGCCAGAGCGCACGCCTTGAGGCGCCGTGCTTGGACTGCTGTTTGGCACCAGCGGTGCTGGTGGCATTTGAAGGTAGCTGGACAGGTTCATGGTGATCTTTAAACAAGTTTGCCATCAAGTTAAGCAAGAACCGTGACAGGACAGCTCTTGCCGCTATCGGCGGAGAGGCGCATAGGTGTCAGTTTGACTTGGCACATCGATTGCTTAATGAACATGCCTCGAAAGTTTTTTCAAAGCAAAAAGAAGCCTAAACGTTCCACTTTCAACTGGATTTCCTCAATGAGCACTCTCACTCTGTCAACGATTCGACACAACTTGTCGAAATTTGACCTCTCCGGACTCAGTATTCCGGCGGTGGTGCTCGTCATCATGGCAATGCTGGTCTTGCCATTGCCCCCGTTGTTGCTTGACTTTTTGTTTACTTTCAACATTCTTTGCAGCTTGGTGGTGATCATGATCGCCATTGGCACACGTAAGCCACTCGAGTTTTCATCCTTCCCCACGGTCTTGTTGTTTGCCACCATGTTGCGCTTGGCGCTGAACGTGGCCTCGACCCGTGTGGTGTTGGTCAACGGCCATGAAGGCGCGCATGCAGCAGGTAAGGTAGTGCAAGCTTTCGGTGAGTTCGTGATTGCTGGTAACTATGTGGTGGGCTTCATCATCTTCGCGATTTTGATGATCATCAACTTTGTGGTGGTGACCAAAGGTGCGGGCCGCGTCTCTGAAGTTAACGCGCGCTTCACCTTGGACGCCATGCCCGGTAAACAAATGTCAATTGATGCTGACTTGAACGCCGGCGTGATCGACCAAGAAACAGCCAAAAAACGCCGCGCTGAGCTGGCACAAGAATCTGATTTCTTCGGCTCCATGGACGGTGCCTCTAAATTCGTCAGCGGTGACGCCATGGCTGGCTTGTTGATTCTGTTGATCAACTTGATCGGCGGCTTGATCATTGGTGTGGCCCAGCATGACTTGCCCGTGGCTGAAGCGGGCAAGATTTACACCTTGCTCACCATTGGTGACGGCTTGGTCGCTCAAATTCCATCTTTGTTGCTGTCACTGGCCACAGCCATTATCGTGACGCGCGTCACGACCTCTGAATCAATTTCTGAGCAGGCGTCTGTTCAGTTGGCCAACCCCACCGCCTTGTTCATTTCTGCTGTGATCTTGATGATCTTGGGCATGGTGCCTGGTATGCCACATTTGATGTTCATCACCTTGGCCTTGGCTTCGGCTGGTTTGGGCTTGATGATTGTCACGCGTGAAGTGCAAGAAGAGCAAGCCGAGCAAGCCGTCAAAGATGCGGTTCCTGAAGATGGCCCCAAAGAGCTTGATTGGGACGATGTAGACCAAGTCGACCTGATTGGTTTGGAAATTGGTTACGGTCTGATTCCATTGGTCAACGCCGAAACTGGCGGCGAGCTGATGACACGCGTCAAAGGCGTGCGCAAAAAATTGTCTGCCGAGTTGGGCTTTTTGGTCCAGCCCGTGCGTATCCGTGACGACTTGAACATCGACCCAGACGCTTACAACATCGTGCTCAAAGGCGTGGTGCGTGGCAAAGGCGAAGTCAAAGTGGGTCGTGAATTGGCTATCAACCCTGGCCATGTGTATGGTCAGCTCGAAGGCATTGCTACCCGCGAGCCAGCCTTTGGTTTGGAAGCCGTGTGGATTGAGCCTTCTCAGCGCGACCAAGCACGTACCCTCGGTTACACCGTGGTGGATGCTGCCACTGCTATTTCGACCCACCTCAACAAAGTGCTGCGCGAAAACGCTTCAGATATGTTGAGCCACGACGAAACCCAACAGTTGCTCGACAAGTTGGCAGCCAAGTCACCCAAGATTGTGGAAGACCTCGTGCCCGGCAAGTTGTCACTCGGCATCTTGACCCGTACCTTGCAAAACTTGTTGGCCGAGTCGGTGTCTATCCGTGACATGCGCACGATTGCTGAAGCATTGACCGAAGCCAGCACCCGCACGCAAGACCCAGAACAACTGACTGCCATGGTTCGCCCCAAGCTCGGCCGCATGATCATGCAAAGCCTGATCGATGGCGACAACGGCTTGCAAGTTATGACGTTGGAGCCTTCCTTAGAACAGCTGTTGCACAACGTGTTGCAACAAAGCCAGCCTGGCCAAGCCGTGGTGATGGAGCCGGGCTTGTCTGAAAACTTATTTGCCGGTCTGCGCGAAGGCGCGCGCACCGTAGAAGAAATGGGTCACCCCGCTGTATTGGTGGTGTCCCCCGTGATTCGTGGCTGGTTGTCCAAGGCTGCACGATTCCGCGTGAACGATTTGACTGTGCTGTCTTACAGCGAAATTCCGGACGATCAGGCCGTCAAAGTGATCCACACCGTGGACGCCAAAGCCCGATAACCCGCAAACCTATTACAAAGACAGAGTGAGCTGACCTATGGAACTCAAACGCATCCTTGCCCGCGACATCCGCGCTGCCAACGAAAAGGCCGTAGCCCAATACGGCCCCGACGTGCTCGTCATCTCGAGCGGCCAAGTCAATGGTTTGACCGAGCTGATCGTGGCGGTGGATCTTGCGCCTCTCACGCCTGAGGAAGCCGATCCGTTTGTGAAAACCCAGTACGCCACATCTGGCAAGCCCTCGGGCAAGTTTGATGTGTTGTTGGGCCAGACCATCGACCAAAACAAACGTGATGCCCGCGAGCGCCAAGCCACCAAAGTGGCCAAGCCCCTCGTGGAAATGGCGGCCAAACCTTCTCAAGCTGCTGTGTCTAAAGCCAAACCCGCTGTCAAAGTAGCAGCTCAGCCTGTGGACGAATCAGCCAAGCGTGCTGCCGAAGAACACGACACCCTGCGTGGCCGCGAAATCGTGGCGCTGGTCCGCGAAGAACTCAACTCGCTGCGCCGTGAATTCAAACTCGGTCAACAAATGGCGGCTTGGCAACAAGGCGGCATGCAAGTGCCCGCTGCCATTGCCCCGTTGCGTGACGCTTTGAACGATGCCCCGATCCCTGTTGCTTTGCGCGCCTTGTTGATCGACAACATCAAAGACCACAACAACATGGCCGACGCCCTAGGCGCTTTGAGCCGCCAACTGGCCCACTCTGTGGAGCAAGAGCAAGCTCAAACACCGGTGTCAGGCATTCACGCTTTGGCGGGCCCATCCGGCGCTGGCAAGTCGATGATGGTGGCCCGTTTGGCGCAGCACGCAGCGCAACTCCACGGCAGCGAAAAAGTCATGGTCATCAGCTTCCAAGACCAGCGCGCTGGCGCTTGGAACCAAACCCAATTGTTGTGTGCCCAGTCTGGTGTGGATTCTTTCCGTGCCACCAACGCCGCCACCTTGAAGTTGTTGCTCGACGAGCACTCCGACCGCCAACTCATTTTGATTGATACCGCTGGTGTGCAAATGAACGAGCGCTTGGCCGAAATTCGTGCCATGAACCTGAATGTGCAATGTCACGCCGTCATTCCCGCTGACGCATCTGCTGCCAACATCCGCCGCGTGTTTGAGAACGCCGACAACGTGTGGGCCTCCTTGATGCTCAGCAAGTTGGACGAGTCCACGCAGCCTTGGGCTTTGTTGCAGTTCTTGACCGACAAAACTTTGAGCGTGTCCGTGGCCAGCCGCGGCGACCGCACGACAGACTTGGTGCAAGACGTATCCCTGGCAGGTTTGGTGCAATGCGCGCTCGACAACTTGCCATTACCCGAAACCGAAGCCCAAGTTCAGCTCAATGCCCGCGAGGCCGCTGTGAATGAATTGGCGACTTCCAAGCTGGCGCAAATCACGGCTAAATTCAAAACCGAAACCACAGGCTTGACCCATGAGTAACTCACGCAGAACAGAAGTCATCGGCATCGCCAGCGGCAAGGGTGGCGTCGGTAAAACCACCACCTCCATCAACTTGGCGGTGGCGCTGACTCAGCTGGGCCACAGCGTCATGCTGTTTGACGCCGACCTCGGGCTAGCCAACGCGCAAATTGCACTCGGCGCACGCGCCGAATACAACTTGGGCCACTTCTTGGCAGGTCAAAAAACTTTGCAAGAAATTCTCATCACCACCCGTCAAGGTGTGAAGCTGATTCCGGGTGCCTCGGGCATGCAAGAGTTGGCAGGTTTGAGCGACATTCAGGCGGCCAGCATCGTGCAGTCTTTTGGCGTGTTGGCCGATGATGTCGATTATTTGATCGTCGACGTAGCCGCCGGCATTTCGCCCTCTGTGTTGTCGTTCTTGGCTGCTTGTCAACGCCGCTTCATCGTGGTGAAAGATGATCCGTCTTCCATTGCAGATGCCTACGGCACGATCAAAATCTTGAGCAAAGAGATGGGCTTGGATGAAATTTATCTCTTGCCCAACATGGTCAAGAGCCAGTCTGAAGGCTGGAAACTGTATAAAAAGCTCAACGACGTCTGTGTGCGTTTCTTGGGCGAGTCGGTGCACTACCTTACCTCGATCGAAGAAGACGAGATGGTCTTGCGAGCCCTCAAAAAATACCAGTCGGTGATGGAGCTCGCCCCTGGCACAGCCGCTGCTCGTGATTACATGCGCTTAGCCGAGGCATGCACCCACTTGCGACCCATTGACCACCCCTCGGGTGGTCTGCAATTTTTCATGGAACGACTGATGCAAAACAGTTCGTCTGACACATGAGAGCCATCACACCCGCCGAAATGTACGGCACTTGCAAGCCCAAGGGCGAGGACTTGGTCATGGCCCATTTGGGTCTGGTCAAGCGCGTCGCCTTGCACTTGAAGGCCCGTATTCCTGCATTCATGGAGCTCGATGAGCTGATTCAAGTGGGCATGATTGGTCTTCTCGAAGCCTCACGTGCTTTCGATCCCGCCAAAGGGATCGAGTTTGAAAACTTTGCCCACAGCCGTGTGCGCGGTGCCATGCTCGATGAGGTGCGACGCTTGTCGTTTCTGCCTCGCTCAGCCGTGGCCTTCAACAAAGAACACAACACCACGGTGCATGCCTTGGCAGCCGAGTTGGGCCGCACGCCCACGCAAGCTGAAATTGCCGAGTACATGGGCAAAGACCTGGAAGAGTTCCATAAAGAGCGCGGTAAAGCCAAACGCTTTGAAACCTATTCCATGGAAGTGGTCACAGAGGAAGTGATGACGATTGCTGATGACGCATCGCAGCAACCCGATGTGATCGTGGAAGAGGCGCAGTTCATGGACGCTGTGACCGACGCCATTGCGCAATTGCCAGAGCGAGAGCAGTTGGTCATGCAGCTTTACTACGTGGAAGAGTTCAACCTCAAAGAAATTGGTGAAACCTTGGGCGTGAGTGAATCTCGCGTGAGCCAAATTTTGTCGTCTGTGGTTAAAAAACTGCGTGGCACCCTCAAAGTGGGTGACGCCGCAGAAACCGAGAAGGTTGAGACAAGGAGACGCGCATGAGTAACTTCATGATGAACATGATCTCTTGGGTCTTGTTGCTCTTGGTCATTTTGACGCTGTACCTTATCGACAAGATCAACCACTTGGCCAGGATGTACGAGGCGCCTAAGCCTCAGGCGCCCGGCATGCCAGGAATGGCCGACTTCGAAAACGAAATCCCTGGAGATTTGTTGTTTTCTGGCCTAGAGGGTAAGAAGCTCTGGGACGCTATGAGTGGTAAGCAGGTCGAAGGCTTTGACGCCAGCATGATTGAGGCTTTGCGTCCGCATTACGAACCCATCTTGCGTGAGCACATCACGGTCACCTTTAAAGATGGCCTTGAAGAAGCGGGCGGCGATGAAAGTAAGGTGCCCAGCTCAATGCGCAAAATTTCGACCGTTCGTGGTTTCATCCAGTCTTGGTTGCCGCCGCAGCATTTGGGCAGCATCTACCGCTCGGCTTTGGAGTTTGCTGGCACGTATGCTAACGACCCTAACCCCGAAGTGTTGCTGCGCTTGCAGCAAACTGTGGACAGTGTGGTCGACATGCTTTACCAACGCGTGGGTATCACCAATGACGTACCGTTTTCTGAATTTTTGTTTGAAGATATGCCTATCCCTGAGACGGAAGACGCCATGTTGGCCTTGACCGATGAGTCTGCGAAGGCAGAGGTGTTGGGTGACGGCTTGTTAGAAGACAGCGACGAACGCACTCTCACGCCCGAAGAACTCGCCCAAGGCCGGGAGCACGTGCAAGTTTATGAAGACGCGCTGCGGCAAGAAGTTGCCGCTGAGACAGTCGAAGCGGTCATGCACCCAGAGCCAGTGGCCGACGTCATGCCACAAGAGGTGTTGGCAGCTGAAGTCAAGCCCGTTTAAGATGAATTCAGCTCAAGTTTGCGCAGTCACTTCCGATACTGCTGGTGTACGTTTAGAAACATCCAGGAGTTAACAAATGCGAGCCAATTCACGAGCCATTCAAAGTTACGGCGATGTCAAAGCTGGCAGCGGCGTTGCCACGGCTAACAATGTGCAATTGATTCAAATGTTGTTTGATGGCTTATTAGAGAGCTTGTCCACAGCACGAGGTCACATCCAACACAAAAACATCACTGAAAAATCCAAAGCCATCGCTCGTGCCAGCCGAATTGTGATTGGCCTGCAAGGAGCTCTGGATTTTGAAAAAGGTGGCGATCTGGCCAACAACCTCAATGAGTTGTACAGCTATGTGACCCGCCGTTTGTTTCACGCCAATGCGCACAATGATTTGTCTGCATTGGATGAAATTCATGGTTTGATGCGTGAAATTCGCGACGCTTGGGATGGCATGCCTTCCCTGGTGCCAGCGAGTAACCGACCTGCCAGCATGATGAACTGATCAAGCTTTTCTGCTTTTCAGCAGATTTGCCTTATTTATCAGTTAATCTTGCAGTCTATTCGGGATAATTTTTAGGCGCATCCAAGTTTTCGGCTTGGGTGCGCCAACCTGCTTGGGGAGAGTGTGAGATGTCAGCAATTATTGGTTTGGTCGTTTTGTTCATTTGCGTGTTCGGCGGTTTTGTGATCGCTGGCGGTAGCTTAGCGCCCATTATCAAAGCCACCCCATTCGAGATGTTCATCATTGGTGGCGCTGGCGTGGGTGGCATGATCACCGGCAACTCGGGGGCTGTTTTTAAGGGTGCTTGGGGCGGTATGGGCCGTGTGCTCAAGGGCCCTCGCTATCACAAGGAAGACTACATCGCCATCATCGCGGTCATCTCCAAGCTCATGAAAACACTGAAGGCCGAAGGTGCTGTGGCCATGGAATCGCATGTGGAGAACCCCGAAGCCAGTGCGATTTTTGGTGAATGTCCCAAGATGTTGGCTGACCATGGTTTGGTTGGTCTGATTTGCGACACCATCCGTTTGATGGTGGTGTCCTCAGGCACATTGAGCCCTTATGCTGTGGAAGACGTGATGACCACGTCCATCAAACACCACCACCACAGCGAAATGCAAAACGCTGATGCCCTGTCCACCCTTGCCGGCGCTTTGCCCGCGCTGGGTATTGTGGCTTGTGTGTTGGGTGTGGTGAAGACCATGGGTGCGATTGACCAACCCCCCCTGTGCTGGGTGCGCTGATTGGTGGCGCGTTGGTGGGTACGTTCTTGGGCGTGTTCTTGGCGTACGGTATTTTTGAACCCTTCGGCAAGCGCTTGGTGCAAATCATTGATGAAGACAGCGAGTGTTTGAAAGTGGCTCAGCAAGTCATCATCGGCAATATGCACGGTTACCCAGTGCCTCTGATCATCGAAGCTGCGCGTGTGTGTATCAACCACCATGCGCAACCCACCTTTGGTGAACTCTTTGATGCGTTGAGGAAATAATGGCTGACGAAAAAGACGCCGCCGCGCCCGAAGACGCGGAAAAAGACACTGCCGCCGCTGCAGCCGCTGCTGCAGTTGCTGCTGAAGAAGCCGCTAAAGCCGAAGCAGAAAAAGAAGCTGCACTTGCACCCGTCATCATCATCAAGAAAATCATCGATGAGGGCCACGGTGGCGCTCACGGTGGTGCTTGGAAGATCGCTTTGGCCGACATGATGACGGCCATGATGGCCTTCTTTTTGTTGATGTGGCTGTTGGGTGCGTCTAACGAGGACCAACGCAAAAGCATTGCTGATTACTTCAAACCCACTTCGCAAAGCTTGGTCGCCATTGGACAGCTGGCGGGTTCCAATGGCGTGTTGGGTGGTCGTTCCATCATCGACCCCGATGGTTTTCCTTTTGCCGCCAAGCAAACCGGTTTGTTGGAACGTTTGACACCCCGCTCAGAAGGCGGTCCCAACCCCAGCACTGACCCCGGCCAAGAAAACAACAACCCTTACTCAGACCCAGACAAGCTGACGCCAGAGCAGAAGAAAGAAATCGCCCAAGCCCAAGAGAAAGCCGATTTTGACAAACTCGAAAAAGAGATTGAACAAAAGTTGTCGGAAAACAAAAAGTTGGGTGGTTTGAAAGACCAAGTGTCTGTCACGCGTGACAAGCAAGGTTTGCGCATCGAGATCATCGACAAAGCCGACTTTGCCATGTTCCCAAGCGGTGGCATGAGCATGCAGGGTAAGGCTGCTAGTTTGATCAGTGAAATTGCAGCTTCTTTGGCCGACATGCCCAACAAGATTGCGATTCGCGGTCACACCGACAGCGTGCCGTTCAACAACAAAGAAGGTCGCAACAACTGGTCGCTCTCAGCTGAGCGCGCCGAAGTTACCCGTGCTTTGCTGGAAAAGAGTGGCATCAAAGAAAGCCGATTCGCTCGCATCGAGGGTGTGGCTGATACAGATCCTTTCAATCCTAAAGATCCCCGCGATCCACGTAACCGCCGTATGAGTATCACGGTGCTCTACAACGACCAAGACTGAAACAGCGGCTTATGCCGCTGGTCGCAGCTCGTACTTGTTGATCTTTTCAATCAAGGTGGTGCGCTGTAAATTCAGCAATTTGGCGGTGCGTGACACATTGCCAGAGTTACGGCTCAGCGCTTGCTCAATGATGCTGCGCTCAATTTGTGCCATGCGCTCTTTGAGCGACAAGCCTTCGGGCGGCAGCTGTGGCATGCCTTGAGCCAGCATGATGAGGCCCTCGATCTCGTTGTCCTCTTCCTCCAGCTCTTCGTTCATCTCGGCCAACACCTCGGGTGGTGGCGTCATTTCCATCTTGGCCAGCAAAGGTGCTTGCGCTTGCAGCTCGGCTTGGGCAGACACCAAGCCTTTGGGCAGCAGAGTAGGGGGAATGGCGCGCAAGTCGAGTTCTTGGCCAGCGTACAAGGTGCTGAAACGGTCCACCACGTTGGACAGCTCACGCACGTTGCCGGGCCAAGGGTACTTTTGCAAAGCCGCCATGAAATCGGGTTTGAAGCGAATGGGCTGCTTGCCAAAGCTCGCACACTTTTTGGCAAAGAAAGTCAGCAGCTCCACCACATCAGCGTTGCGTTCGCGCAACGGTGGTGTGACCATGGGCAGCACGTTGAGTCGGTAATACAAGTCTTCACGGAACCGGCCGGCTGCAATTTCGGTTTCTAAATCTCGGTGGGTTGCTGCTACCACGCGCACATCGACCTGCACTTGGCGGGTTCCGCCAATGGGGTCAACCGTTCGTTCTTGCAAGACACGCAGCAGCTTGACTTGCATGTCGAGTGACATGTCGCCAATTTCATCGAGGAAGATGGTGCCACCATGGGCCAGCTCAAAGCGGCCAATGCGGTCGGCCACGGCACCCGTGAAAGCCCCTTTGCGGTGGCCAAATAGTTCGCTTTCCAACAAGTCTTTGGGGATGGCGGCGCAGTTGATTGGTACAAAGTTGGCGCCACAGCGGTCGGACTGCTCATGCAGCAGCCGAGCCAAAAGCTCTTTGCCTGTGCCGCTTTCCCCCGTGATCATGACGGTGGCGTTGGAGTTGGCCATGGTGGCCACCAATTGGCGTAAAGTGGTCGCTGACTCGCTGCTGCCAATAAAGTGTGTGGTTTGCTTCATGTCAAAAATTCCTACACCTATTGTCGGTGACAACAAATCTTTCACAAGACAGAAAAAGTATTCGTATTGCAATTTGTTAAAGATACAAGGTTCTGTGCCGAATCAAGTGGGAGACCTCTCAAGGACATAGACATGAACCGCAACACCCTTTGGGCTGTCACAGCCTCAGCCTTACTGTTGACCGCTTGCGCCAACACGCCCCCTCCCATGCAGTCACAAGCCCGCATGGAAGAAAACGCCAACATGATCACGCCCATGACCCAAAAGCGCGAGACCTTGGTGGCCACGGGTTATGCGGTCATTAGCATTCAAAACCACCGCAATCCTGCCCAGCAGCGTTTGTTGGCCATTCGTGCTTCCAAACTAGACGCTTACCGCGCCTTGACCGAACAGGTCTACGGCCAACAGCTCGACGCCAGCACCACCGTGGCGGACATGACGGTGATGAGTGACACCTTCCGCGCTCGCGTGGAGGGTGTGATTTACGGCGCAGTCCTGGTCAGCATCACACCAGTTGGTGATGACACTTACGAAACCACCATGTCTCTGGACCGCAATGTGGTGAATGACCTGCGTGCCCTGTACATCGCCAGCTTAAGTAACCGCCGCAACTAAGCTGCACTGAAGATATCTGGCTTATGTGGACTTGGTCATTCCGACACCTGTGTCTCGCTGCCCTGTTGGGCTTGGCGGGAGTCCACTTGTCAACGGCTGCGGCTGATTTGAGCCCTCAAGAGCGACTCAACGCCATTCGCAGCGCGATGGTGGAAGTCGCCATGAAGTCCAACACGCGCGTGAGCGCCACCAGCTGGATGGAGAGCGATGGCAAGTTGCGTGAACTCAACCGCTTCTCATCAGAAATAAAGTTGCGAGATTTGCAAGTCGCCCAATACACGCGCGATGCTGGCAAACAACCTCAAGCAGAGTTGGTGGTTACTAACTCAGTTGAGGCCGTGAAACCGGGCCGCTGTGAAGCGCCCCAAGCCAAAGCTCCTTTGCGTCATGTGATGACGGTGGGCATGGACTTATCTCAAGGCTTGGCCTCAGCGCAGCGTTACCAAGCGCAGCAACTCGGTTTTGCGGCCCGTACTCGTCTGATGCAAGCCGCTGCCCGCTCTGAGCGCTGGCGTCTCATCAGCACCCAAGCACAGGCGCGTACCTACGACCGATTGATCCATGGCCACGGCGAAGAACATGTGCAGTGGCACGCCCAACTCACGGTGACGCCCGCGCCGTTGTCGGGTGTATCAGACAACTTTTCTGCGTTTGGTTTGACCTTGCAAGTCAGCGGCCCAGGACAACGTCGAGGTTGGTTCGTGGCCGAAGAGGTCGTGTTGCCCAGCTTGCCCACCCAAGCCCATGGCACACCCAAGATGGACACCGACACCAACGCTGCGATCGGTCTTGCAGTGAATGCCATGGTTCAACAACTTGAAAAGCAGTTGGCTTGTGAGCCCCAAACCTTTGCGGTTGAGCAAAAAGATGGGCGCTTGGCCCTCAATGCCGGCAGCAATGCGGGCCTGCGCGTGGGCGATATGCTCATGATTGCCGATCCTTCTGTCTTGCCTCGCCACACCCTTGAGCCAGGTGCGCTTGACGCGGCAGTGTTGGCCGAAGTCAAATCGGTCACGCTTTACCAAGCCGAGATCAAACAAGTGGCTGGGCGTAAACAAAAATTCAACGGGGCCTGGGTTGCTTGGCCCTATACCTACTAAATAATGAACGGGAGAACTGACCATGAATACGCCCATCACTTCCGCTCGCACTTGGCTTTGCTGCTTATTGTGGGTGGTCCCTGCGTTGGCGCTGGCTGCCAGCCCCGCTGCAAACACCACTTATCAAGTAGTGGCAGGTGACACGCTCGACAAAGTCATCAAAAAAACCATGCCAGACAGCCCCTTGCGAATTGACATTTTGCGTAACGCCTTTGTGCAGCAAAATCCACAAGCTTTCACCAAATCGCCCCCGCGTTCTTTGATGGCTGGCGCAGTACTGAACGTACCTAGTCATGACGATTTACTGCGTACCTATACGGTGCCTGGCCAATCATTGGGCAGCAGTGGCATGCACCGTGGTGGTGGCTACTCCACTGCTGACATGAACATGAGCGAGCGCAAAAACTGGGTGCGCTTCCCCTAAGGAGGCTGGCATGGCCATTCTCGGCCCTGAAGGCGTTCACGCCATCACGCGTGTGTCCCCTGTTCACATGGACATGCGCATCGCGTATGTGGAAGCGCCGGTGGCTCGGCAACTGGGTTTACACGACGGCCAAGTGGTGCAAGCCACCGCCGCGGTGGTCAACCAGCAGCTCAAATTGGTGCTCAATGAGCACGCGTTCAATGTGCCCTTGTTCCCGTATATCAAAGAGGGTGATGTGGCCCAGCTGCGTGCACAGCTCTTACCTACGGGTAAGTGGGCCTTGCAGTTGCTACACACGGGCAGCTTTGCGGGCCCAGAGGCGCTGCCTGCGGCCATGCCCACACGACTGAATACTTTGCTGTTTCAGCCACCCGGCTTTTCCAGTTTGTTGGCTTTGCTGCGCCCGGGGGTATTGGAGGGCTTAATTCCTCCAGTGCTCGATGCTGCAGAATTGAAAAAACGCATTCAAGGCCAACGCCTGAATATGGGAAGTTTGCAGCCCCAAGCATTGAAGCGCTTCATCTTGGGCCATACCAAAACGAGCGAAGCTAGCTTGGCCGATGGCGAGCCTGTGGCTGACAACACCAAGGTGCTGCTCCGCTTGCTCATGGCCGAACGTGAGCGCCTACAAAACCAAGACAGTGTCGACAACCAAGACAGCCTAGAGCACGCCTTGGATGAACTTGAGGCCGCGCAAGTGCAATCTGGCCAAACCGTCAATAAAGGCGATTTGCATTTTGGCTTAGTCATCCCGTTTCGAGATGCCGACCCCGTGGCGCTGCACTTCGAGCAAAAAGGCAACAAGCCTGGCCAGCCCAAAAACCCGTTGGTGGTCAACATGCACACCGACAGCCGTGTGCTGGGCGAAGTGTGGCTCAAAACCACCATCAGTCACAGCGCGCAGGTTGACCTCACCATGTGGGCTTTGCGTAAAGACGTGGCGGATCTTGCCAAGTTCAATGCCACCGATCTCACCG
This sequence comes from uncultured Burkholderiales bacterium, assembly GCA_903952885.1. Classification (GTDB taxonomy): domain Bacteria; phylum Pseudomonadota; class Gammaproteobacteria; order Burkholderiales; family Burkholderiaceae_C; genus Limnohabitans. The sequence continues at coordinate 1,721 of CAJBHE010000282.1, read as the reverse complement.
ACGAGCTCGAAGGCGCAGGCTTGCGCATGGGCAGTTTTCAGGTCTACAACGCTCCACGTCCTGATGCAGTGGAGGACCATCCACCCTCCGAGCATGGCAGCCTGATTGACACCCGCGTATGACCGACAAGCACTACATGCAAGCCGTCGCCTTGGAATATGGCCGCAACAAATCGCCCGTACTGACCGCCAAGGGTGATGATGAGCTAGCACGTCGCATCGTGGCAGAGGCCAAAAGGCAAGGTGTTTACGTGGCCGAGGACCCACGCCTGTTGGCCATGCTGAGCAGGCTCGATGTTGGCCAAGAAATTCCAGAAGAGATGTTCACCGCCGTCGCCGTGATTTTGGCGTGGGTGTATTGGCTCAAGGGCATGCAGCCCGGAGATGAAAAGCCTTAACAGCCTTGAAAGCTTTAAGCTTCTGCGTAGCCTCGGCCCATGGCACCGCGTCGACCGCGTGAGACTTTGCCGAGGCGATCATAAATTTCAACCGAGCTCGCGGGGTCTTGCACTTGCATGCTTTGCAAAGCACCACGGATGGCGTCAATTTTTCGAACAATCAACACCTCGTTGCGGCGATGCATGTCGCGGCAATGGGCCATCTGCTCTTTGAAACCATCCCACTCGGGGCCGAGTGCGTCCGCAGACTCTGGCCCGTGAATACCAGCCAGTTGGGCGAGCTGATGAAGTAGCTCGTTTTTAGAGGCTTGCGACGCTTCGAAGGCGTCAAGGTTTTGCACTTTCAGATGCGCGAACTCTTGTTCGAGCATGTCTTCCAGTGTTTGCGCCAAGGCATTGGCCTGGTCCAGAGGAGAGGCTTGTGTCTCAGTGGCGAGTGTTGTCATTTCGAGCAAAGAACGATCAGTTAGAGATCATTTTTTCGAGGGCTACGAAGTTTTCAGCAATGCGGCGAGGGTTCACAGGGTAGTTGCCTTCCTTGATTGCCTGCTTGATGGCTTCTACTTTGGAGCGGTCGAAGTCAGGCTGAGCCATGACTTTTTGGGCAACGTTGCTCAAGCTCACTTTGTCTGCTCCTGCGGAAGATGCTTTCTCCATAGATGGAGCCAAGTCCTCTTTCGCTTGCGCGGCAGAAGGGCTTCGTTTTTCGACTTTATCGATGGCACTGCGAATGGCAGCGTTCGATTGTGTCATCCGGCCGTAGTTTGAAATTGCGTCATTCATGATGGTTTCACTTTCTCTAACCTGTATTTCAGGTCAAAATTTTTTCACAATACTTCAATCGACCCCAAATTCTAGAACTTGAGGGTTTTTTGAAAGTTTTTTCTAATACCACTTCTCACCTCAGTTTCGCAGCATTCGGTCCAGTGATCATCCCATAGAGAGATCGACCCGACTCGACATTTTTTAAGCGAATTTGTTCACCTAAACCACCATCTTGCAATGCTTCCGCTCGCATCGTGATGGAAAAGCCTTGGCCTTCGCCCGCCGTGACCTGAACCTCTTGCCCGCGCTTGACCAAAACAGCGTTCTTCACGTCGTAAGATCGAAGCGGCGTGTTGGGAGTGAGGTCACGAACCAATTCCATGTTTTTAATGATTTGGGTGTCAGAAATAATTTGGTTTTCCATACCCGCCGCTGGCATCTCGGCGTAGCTGAACATGGTCGGCGTGATGACTGTGCCCCGCTTGAGCAGTTCTTTGGACACCAGCACTTTGTGCAACACCGGGGGTAGTGCACTGCCGCGGTTCACTGGCGTGATGAG
>CAJBHE010000281.1 GCA_903952885.1 uncultured Burkholderiales bacterium | reverse complement strand
TCCATCAAGTAGTGAATGCCTGTTCCCGGAGCGCAGTCTTCGTTGGTCAAACGGGCAGTGGCACCGCCTGTGACGATGGTGATTTTGTTTTTCTCTTTACCCAAGGCTTGCACGGTCAAGGAAACGGCAGAGTTCAAGTTCTCTACCGTCATGTCCACGCCGTCGCGGTCAAACCACTGTTGGGTCACGTTCTTGGCAATATCAGGCTTGTTTTGGTGATCGGCATTGACCACTTCAATCGGCTTGCCAAACATCTTGCCGCCAAAGTCTTTCACCGCCATCTTGGCAGCAGCCACAGCGCCGGGGCCGCCGTAATCGGCGTACACGCCGGACATGTCGGTCAACACACCGATCTTCACGCTGTCGCCAGACAGCTTGCCTTGTGCCATGGCGCTGGTAGAAACACCTGCCAAAAAAACGGCCGTTGCTGCTGCAATGGCTGAGGTCACGAAAGTACGCTTCATAGTTTGCTCCTGTTGAAAAAGGGCTTAGACGCCCAGATACTCGTTCAGCATTTGTGCTTTGTTATCGAGCTCATCTTTGTGAACCGTGGCCACGATCTGGCCATGCTCCATCACGTAGTGCCGGTCTGCCAGCGGTGCGGCAAAGCGGAAATTTTGTTCGACCAAAATAATGGTCAGGCCCTTGGCCTTGAGTTGGCGAATCACGCGACCCAGTGTCTGCACAATCACGGGCGCAAGGCCTTCGGTGATCTCGTCCAACAGCAAAATTCGAGCGCCTGAGCGCAGGATGCGAGCCATCGCCAACATCTGCTGCTCACCGCCTGATAAACGCGTGCCCTGGCTATGGCGGCGCTCTTTGAGGTTGGGAAACATCTCGTAAATTTCTTCCACCGACATACCGCCGGGGCCGACCTTGGGGGGCAGCATGAGGTTTTCTTCGCAGCTGAGCGTCGAAAAAATACCGCGCTCTTCAGGGCAGTAGCCCAAGCCCAAACGCGCAATTTGATTGGTTTGCATGCCGATGGTCTCATGGCCATCAATTAGCACCGAGCCCGTGCGACGCCCGGTCAAACCCAAAATAGATTTGATGGTGGTTGAGCGGCCTGCGCCGTTGCGACCCAGCAAGGTCACCAACTCGCCTTCGTGAATTTCAAAATTCACACCATGCAAGATGTGGGATTCGCCGTACCAAGAGTCGAGGTTAACGACCCTCAAAAGAGGCGTGCTCATGCGGCCTCCTCGGTCGTACCCACGTAGGCCTCGAGTACACGGGGGTCTTTCGAGACTTGGGCGTAAGGCCCCTCGGCCAACACGGAACCGCGCGCCAGAACGGTGATGGTGTCAGATAAATCAGAAATTACATTCATGTTGTGCTCCACCATCAGCACGGTGCGGTTGGCTGAGACTTTGCGAATCAAGTCCACCACACGGCCCACGTCTTCGTGGCCCATGCCTTGGGTCGGTTCGTCTAAAAGCATCAGCTCGGGATCCAACGCCAAAGTGGTAGCGATTTCCAGGGCACGCTTACGGCCATAAGGCAGCTCAACCGTTTGTGTTTGGGCAAAACTGGCCAAATCGACCTGCTCCAACAAGTGCATGGCGTGCTCGTTCAGGCTATTGAGGCTGTCCTCAGAGCGCCAAAAATGAAAGCTTGTGCCCAGTTTGCGCTGCAAGCCAATGCGCACGTTTTCCAACACGCTCAGGTGAGGAAACACGGCAGAGATTTGGAATGAGCGCACCATGCCCATGCGCGCCACTTCGGCCGCTTTAAGTGCCGTGATGTCTTGATTGTTGTAAAAAATCTGACCAGAACTGACGGGTAAAAACTTGGTGAGTAGGTTGAACACGGTGGTTTTGCCAGCGCCATTGGGGCCAATCAAAGCGTGGATCGAGCCGCGCTTAACTTGCAGGTTCACGCCATCCACGGCGATGAAGCCTTTGAATTCGCGTGTCAGCTGCTTGGTTTCTAAGATGAAGTCGTTGCGTGTCAAACCTTGTGCCTTCGATGAGAGTACGTCTGTCTAGGACGCGCATGCTAAACACCGATCGGCTCTGGCGCAAAGGGGTAAACCCGTTTTCTAGTCACCTGCAAGACAAAAAGGGCGGACCGCTGCCAATCACACGGGCTTTTCCTTGTGAAACGTAGGGACTTAAACTACAGCGCCCGAGTTTTCATCATCCGGATCGCCCACTACTTTGGTGGTGTGCTTGATCAAATCTTCGCGTCGAATGCCCAACCACATGGCGATGGCAGCCGCCACAAACACCGATGAGTAAATGCCGAACAAGATACCAATGGTCAGCGCCAGCGCAAAGTAGTGAAGCGTTGCGCCGCCAAACAACAGCATAGACAACACCATGAGCTGCGTGCAGCCGTGGGTGATGATGGTGCGGCTGATGGTGGAGGTGATGGCGTTGTCGATGATTTCGACCGTGTCCATCTTACGAAAGCGACGAAAGTTTTCGCGGATACGGTCAAAGATCACGACGGACTCGTTGACGGAGTAGCCCAACACAGCCAACACCGCAGCCAGCACTGGCAGCGAGAACTCCCACTGGAAGAACGCAAAGAAGCCCAAGATGATGACCACGTCATGCAAGTTCGCAATGATGGCCGCCACGGCAAACTTCCACTCGAAGCGCATGGCCAGATAAATCATGATGCCTACGACCACAAAGGCCAAGGCCTTGAGACCGTCCACCGCCAACTCATCGCCCACTTGCGGACCCACAAATTCGGTGCGACGCAGCTGCACGTTGGCGTCGGTGGTTTTGAGTGCAGTCAGCACTTGTTCGCTTTGCTGCGCAGAGCTTTGGCCTTTGGCCGCGGGCATGCGGATCATCACATCACGAGCCGTGCCAAAGTTTTGCACTTGCACATCCGAGAAACCGAGCTTGGCGATTTGGTCGCGCACGGCATTGAGGTCCGCCGGTTGGCTGTAGCTGACTTCCATCAGCGTGCCGCCCGTGAACTCGACCGACAAGTGCAAACCACGACTGAACAAGAAGAACACCGCCGCTACAAACGTGATGAACGAGATGGCGTTAAACGCCACCGCGTGCTTCATGAAGGGGATGTCTTTACGGATTTTGAAAAATTCCATGACTCAAATTTCTTTCTTGTCGCCTGCGCTTAAGCGCGCCACACGGTGCCAATCGACACGCTTTGCAATTTCTTCTGGCGGCCATACCAAAGGTTCACCAAGCCACGCGAGAAGAACACCGCAGAGAACATGCTGGTCAAAATCCCAAGGCAGTGCACCACTGCAAAGCCGCGCACTGGGCCAGAACCAAAGGCCAACAAAGCCAAGCCAGCAATGAGGGTGGTGACGTTGGAGTCAAGGATGGTGGCCCAAGCGCGGTCATAGCCTGCATGGATGGCCGACTGAGCGGATGCACCGTTGCGCAACTCTTCGCGCACGCGCTCGTTGATGAGCACGTTGGCGTCAATCGCCATACCAAGTACCAAAGCCATCGCTGCCATGCCGGGCAATGTCAAGGTGGCTTGCAACATTGACAGCACAGCCACCAAGAGCAACAAGTTCACAGCCAGCGACACGCTGGAGAACACGCCGAACAACATGTAATAGATACACATGAAACCCGTCACGGCCACAAAGCCCCAAGTGACGGAGTCAAAACCTTTGGCAATGTTTTCCGCACCAAGGCTTGGGCCGATGGTGCGCTCTTCGATGATTTCCATCGGCGCAGCGAGCGAGCCAGCGCGCAACAACAGCGCGGTGTCGTTGGCTTCCACGGTGCTCATGCGGCCAGAAATTTGCACGCGGCCGCCACCAATTTCGCTGCGGATCACAGGCGCGGTAACAACTTCGCCCTTGCCTTTTTCAAACAACAATATGGCCATACGTTTGCCCACGCTCTCACGCGTCACGTCTTTGAAGATGCGTGCGCCTTTGGCGTCGAGCGTCAGGTGCACAGCGGCTTCTTGGTTTTGCGTGTCAAAGCCGGGTTGCGCGTCGGTGAGGTTTTCGCCCGTCAAGATGACTTGCTTTTTCACTATCACGGCTTGGCCGTTGCGTTCCATGAATCTTTCTGTGCCAAACGGCACAGGGCCATTGCCAAACTCTGCCGTGCGGGCTTCGGCGCTGTCGTCCACCATGCGGATTTCCAGCGTGGCGGTGCGGCCCAAAATGTCTTTGGCTTTGGCGGTGTCTTGCACGCCCGGCAGTTGCACCACGATGCGGTCAACGCCTTGCTGTTGAATCACGGGTTCGGCCACGCCCAACTCGTTGATACGGTTGTGCAGCGTGGTGATGTTTTGTTTGATGGCTTGCTCTTGCACCCGCTTGGCAGCCACGGGGTTGATGAACGCGGTGAGCTTGAAGTCAGCGCCATCAGGGGCGCTTGCCGTTTGCAAATCTAAGAACTGGTCTTGAATCACGCGTTGCGCAGCTTCCAAGGTGGCCATGTCGCGAAAGCGAATTTCGATGGTTTGGTTATTGCGGCTGATGCCGCTGTGGCGCACGGTCTTTTCGCGCAAGACTGTGCGAATGTCACCGGCCAAAGACTCAGCCTTTTTGGTGAGGGCCGCTGGCATGTCGACTTGCAACATGAAGTGCACACCACCGCGCAAGTCCAAACCCAAATACATAGGTGCTGCGTTGAGCGAGGTCAGCCACGCGGGTGAGCGGGCCAACAAATTGAGGGCCACAACGTACGAGGCGTCGTTGGCATCTGGCACCAAGGCAAGCTGTATCGCATCCTTGGCTTTGATCTGTTTGTCAGTGCTGTCAAAGCGCACTTTGAGCGAACCGTTGTCCAAGGCCACCACATCGGGGGTGAGGCTAGCAGCGGCCAAAGCGGCTTGCACACGCTCTTGCACAGCGAGGTCAACCTTGACGGATGACTTGGCGGCCGATACCTGTACTGCTGGCGCTTCGCCAAAAAAGTTAGGCAGCGTGTAGAGGCTGCCTACCAACAATGCGATCGCGATGATCGCGTACTTCCAAAAGGGGTAACGGTTCATGATCGCTTGGTCGTCAATGGCAAGTATTAAATAGTGCCTTTGGGCAGCACTTGCACCACGGCTTGGCGTTGCAATTGCACTTCCACGCCAGAAGCGATTTCGATGGACACAGTGGTATCGGCTAACTTCGTCACCTTGCCGAGCAAGCCGCCCGCTGTGGCGATTTCGTCGCCTTTGGCGATCGCCTCGATCATGGCTTTGTGTTCCTTTTGGCGCTTCATTTGGGGGCGAATCATCACGAAGTACAAAACCACGAACATCAGCACCAAAGGCAACATACCTTGTAAAGAAGACATCAGGTCAGTGCCAGCGGCAGCAGCAGGAGCGGTTTGGGCAAAAGCAGAAGAAATGAACACGGTCAGACTCCAAATTAAAGGACTGCTGCCAGGGTACAAAACGCCCAAGCAGGCTTGTTTCGGATTGTATGCGGCTAGTTTGTCACCTTAATATTGGGCGGACCACTGCACTTTTAAGGACGCCCACTTTTGACGTGCAGCCGCCAAGTGGCGCGCTTTGACATGGCCAAATCCTTTGATGTGTTCAGGGATTCGCGCCATCTCCACCGCCAGTGCATGGTTGCTGGTGTCCAGCGCGGCCAGCAGCGTGTCCACACTGGCTAGGTATTGCCCAATGAGCTCCCGCTCGGTGCGACGCTCTTCGGTGTAACCAAACACATCCAGCGCAGAGCCTCTGAGCATCTTCAGGTGCTTGAGCAGCTGGAAGCCGGTCAACATCAACGGCCCAAACTTTTGTTTTTGCAACTCGCCTTTGTCGTTGATCTTGGCCATGAGTGGCGGAGCCAAGTGGTAGTTGAGGGTGTAGTCACCCTCAAACATGCCGTTGATCTTTTGTAAGAAGGCAGTGTCGGTGTGCAAGCGCGCCACTTCGTATTCATCCTTATAGGCCATGAGTTTGAACAGGTTGCGCGCTACGGCTTCGGTGAGCGCGGTTTTGTGCAACGCGGCCTCTGCGGAACGTACCCGCTCCACCACTGCACGGTAGCGGTTGGCGTAGGCTGCGTTTTGATAGTCGGTGAGGAACGCTTCGCGCTTGGCTATCAGCGCATCCACGCCATCGGGCTTGTGAAACTGCACCACTTGCGTAGGGGCGAGCAAGGCTTGCACCTCGTCCCAATGCGCGGCGCAGTGACGGCCCCATTCAAACGCGACCTTGTTTTGCGCTACGGCCATATCGTTGAGCTCGATGGCACGCATCAAGGCCTCGTGGCCCAAAGGCACCCAGCCTTTTTGCCACGCAAAACCCAAAATCATGGGGTTCACAAAAATGCTGTCGCCCAGCACTTGCGTGGCTACGCGGTCAGCGTCAAAGGTGCCCACGCACTTTGCGCCCACTGCCTGCACGATGGCGGCCACGCATTCTTCACCCGGATTTTGCCAATTCGCGTTACGCACAAATGCTGCCGTGGGTGCGCTGTGCGCATTGAGCGCCACATGCGTGCGGCCTGCACGCATGCGTTGCAAGGTTTCTTTACCGGCCACCACGATAGGGTCGCAGCCAATGACCAAGTCAGCGGCCGCCACGCCGACGCGGGTGGTGCGGATGTCGTCTTGGTAGTTGGCGATGAGCACATGGCTCCACGTGCTGCCGCCTTTTTGCGCCAAGCCCGCCGCGTCTTGAGTGACGATGCCTTTGCCTTCGATGTGCGCAGCCATGCCAAGTAGTTGGCCAATGGTGATGACGCCCGTACCGCCCACACCCGCCACCACCATGCCCCAGGCTTGAGTGGTGTCAGGCAAAGTGGGCTCTGGCAACTCAAGCGCGGGCAACTCGATGCGTGACACACCCTTGGCTTTTTTCTTCAGCTGCCCACCTTCCACCGTGACGAAGCTGGGGCAAAAACCTTTGACGCAACTGATGTCTTTGTTACACGTGCTTTGGTTGATGGTGCGCTTGCGACCAAATTCGGTTTCGAGTGGCTCCACGCTCAAGCAGTTGCTTTGCACGCCGCAGTCACCACAGCCTTCGCACACCAGCTCATTGATGAGCACGCGCGTCGCGGGGTCGGCCATGGTGCCACG
>CAJBHE010000280.1 GCA_903952885.1 uncultured Burkholderiales bacterium | reverse complement strand
GTCAAACTCGTTGGGTGTGATGCGCTGAGGGGCATCGTTTTCATACGAAGGCTCGGGCAGTGCAGGTGCAGCCGCATCAAAGAAGGCTTGTGAAATACCCATGTCGCGCAGGGCGTAGGGCACGCCGTCGTTAAAGCCCATACGCTCGCGTACCCAGCCATTTTGAAACAAACGGTAGTCGGGTTTGGGTTGGGTCCAATGTTTGACAAAGTCTTTCAGCCAAGCTTTGGGTGGGGCTGAGGTAGAGGCGTATTCGTGGATGTGAAATGCGGTCTTCAGTCGGCGTGTTTCAGCAGCAGACACCCGCCCGCACATCCACCACACAACTTGCGCGTTGGTCGGCACGGATGTGCCCGAGTCATGCACCAAGGCTTGGTGGCCGTGTGAGGTGATGAAGTGGGCATACGCATCAAGCTCGGGCAAGTAGGCGGGGCCGTTGCGCACGAAGTGGATGCAGAGGGTAGGTTTGATCGTGGGCGAGGGCTTTTTCGCGCTTGGCACTATTGAACTCAATTAGCATTTAATTAATGTAGACACACCAAATTATGGTTCAAGTCGTTGGTGGTCAATTTGCATGGTGCAAAGCAGTTATTGCCAATTTTTCACAAACCCTTCGATGTGATGTTGGAATTAAATTTTCCTGAATAGTCGAAGTTAAATTCCGAAATTTACTAATTTCAAATCCGCAATTTTTGATATTATTGGCGTATGAACACAGCATCTTTATTTCCTCGGCTGATACAGCCTCGTATGGCCGAGGCCATGAGCGACACCCCGGTGGTGCTTGTAGCCGGGCCACGGCAGGCGGGCAAAACAACGCTTGTGCGCCAGTTGGTTCGTGATGACATGCCATATCTAACGCTGGATGACGAGCTGACGCTGATGTCTGCACGCAATGACCCCGTGGGCTTGATTCGTCGTCTTGATCGTGCGGTGATTGATGAAGTTCAACGCGCCCCAGCGCTGTTGTTGGCTATTAAAAAAAGTGTGGATGAAGACAGGCGCGCCGGACGATTCTTATTGACAGGTTCTGCCAATTTGATGGCCATGCCCACAGTGGCTGACTCTTTGGCTGGGCGAATGGAAACGTTGACGCTTTTGCCCTTATCACAGAGTGAAGTGCAAGGGAGGGCTACCAATTGGCTAGATGCTGCATTTGCAGGTCACTTGCCACAGCCTGGCTCAAGCGCGCAAACAGATGACTTGGTGGGCCGTGTGTTGCGCGGTGGATACCCTGAAGCAATGGCAAGGTCCACGCCCAAGCGGCGTACGGCATGGGCAAGGCAATATTTGGATGCCATCATTCAGCGCGATGTGCGCGATGTGTCTGGCATAGAAAAGCTAGGGCATTTGCCACGTTTTTTAAATGCACTGGCACAAACCACAGGACAAATGTGCAACTACACCCAGCTGGGTGGGCAAGTGGGCTTAGATGGCAAAACAGCGTCTAGCTATATGAGCGTGTTTGAACACATGTATTTGCTCAAACGCGTTGATGTGTGGGCGCGCAATCGCTTAAGTCGCGTCGTGAAAACGCCCAAGCTTCAGTTTGTCGATGCAGGTTTGCTAGCCGCATTGCTAGACTTGACGCCTGATGAGGTGACTAAGGATAAAACACGCTTTGGCAATGTGCTTGAAACCTTTGTGTTTTCAGAGTTGCTTAAGCACAGCACCACTGCCGACGGTGATTACCGCATGATGTATTACCGCGATGCAGACAAGGTTGAGGTCGATATGGTGATCGAAAACGCACAAGGGCAGTTGGTGGGGGTCGAGGTCAAGGCATCGGCTACGGTGAAAAAGTCAGACTTACGTGGCCTTAAGAAGCTTGCTGATTTGGCGGGAGATAGTTTCAAGATGGGGGTGCTGTTGTACGACGGGGACGAAACCATGCCACTTGGCAATGGCATTTGGGCCGCGCCGTTGTCAACGCTTTGGGGCTAACGAAACACAACGCTGATTTAAATGGTGCGCAGCACCTCTTGCCAGTTACCCACAAACCTATCGATGTGGTGACGTGCCACGATGCTGGCCATGTCGTCAAGTACTTGTTGTTCGGGCAAGTTGAGGGTGGTCATGACAGCTTCGGCCAAAGACACAGGTGCGTCACCACGTGCCAGTAAGTAAGGCGCATCCAGGTCGTATAGCTCGCGCATGGCAGGGATGGGCAGCGACACGCAGGGCACGCCGCAGGCGAGCGACTCGAGCGCGGTCATGGGGCAGCCTTCATAGCGCGAGGTGAGCAAGGTCATCCGCCAAGGTTTGTAAAGACTTGCGCCACTGGGATGCTTGCCCAAAAAGTGCACACGACCTTGGTACATCAAGTCCATGCCGTCGTGAATCATTTTGCGGTGCATGGGGCCTTCGCCCACGATGCCCAGCTGCGCTTCGTCAGGCAAATAGCGCAAGGTGTCCAGCAACAGGTGCGGGCGTTTCTCAGCAGACAAGCGGCCGACGTAGCCCAGCAGCAAAGGGGGGATGCCTTCGCCACCGTGGCCTGCGTGTACATGAATGGCTTGGCCTTCGGGCATGGGGGCGATGCCGTTGGGCACCACGGTGCAGCGTTGTTG
>CAJBHE010000279.1 GCA_903952885.1 uncultured Burkholderiales bacterium | reverse complement strand
TGAAATACAAACCCAACTCAGGCCGCCGCCCTTGCCGCATGAGCCAGCCCAACACCAAGCCAGAGCCTAGCAACATACCTGTCGCACCACACAAGCCGCCGATGTAACGAATCAAAGCCCATGTAGGCAACCAAGTGGTGAGGGCCATCGCGGCTACCGTGACCAAGGCAATCCACAAGCCTGCGCTGTACAGCCAATGCCGCCAACGCACATCGTCAATCCATGTGGCCGCTAATGCGCCGCTCATGTAACCCGCGTAGTTGATAGCCGCCAAACCACCAGCGGCGGCGTCAGTCAATCCGGTTTGAATTTGTAGGCTCGGCAGCAGCGGCGTGTAGGCAAAACGCGCCAAGCCAATGGTCAACACCAAGCCACAAATGCCGCCAGTGAGAACTTGCCAAGGATGGAGGTGTTTGTGCGACATATCGCCTTAATCTCTCGCGCCCTTTGGCTTGGCAAACCCCGCATCCACCCATGCCTGCGCCGTATTGCGATTGAGCTTGAATCCCGCGTCCACTCGCACTTCGGTCAGCGTGTCGCCGCCTTCGTCTTGCGCGCTGAGCGTGGCGTAGGGGTTGTCGTCGTCGGGCACGATGTCTAGCAACACGGTCACGCGACCATCGCGACCGTTCACCGTGACTGACTGGTGCAGCGTGGCGTGCAACTGCTGCTCGCTGCGGCGCACAAACTCACTGGCGGTTTTGACCAAGGTAATGAAGGCGTTGCCATCGAGTGGCTTGGGGTTCTTTTTGTCGCGGCCCATGGTCCACGGACCAATCAGCGCGGCTTCAGATTCACCGTCTTTGAACATGGCCACCGCCCAGCCATCGTCATCGTCGTTTTTGATGACCTTGGCCGTCCACGTTTCGTTTTGCCAGAGGCGCGACTCTTGCGCGAAGGCGTTGTCTTCGAGGGTGTGTTGGGTGTTGTCGTCGGTCATTGTTGTGCAGGCATGGCGTCAAACCATGCGTTGATGTCTTTGGGGCTGGTCAAGGTGCGCACATGCATGTAGGAGGCCTCAGCCTCGGGGTAGTACTTGCGCAAAAAATTCAGCCATTGTTTCAAGCGCCCCGCTTGATGACGCTCGCTCACATGACCCGACACGATTTGCCAAAACGTGTGCAGGTGTGGCGGCAGATCTTGCCAGCGCACTTGCGTAGAGGGTGCTGACAAACCTTGCGCTGCGGCATCGTGCGCTTGGATGGCCCAGCCTAAGCCTGGGTTGGTCACGATACCACGGCCCAACATCAAATCAAAACAGCCCGACTCGGCACGGGCGTTGATGGCGTCTTGGACATTCCAAATTTCGCCGTTCGCCACCAGCGGGGTTTTCACCTTGGCTTTGATGTCGGCAATTCGATGCCAATACGCAGGTGGGCGGTAGGCATCCGCCTTGGTACGGGCGTGCACCACGATCTCGCTGGCTCCGCCCGCTTCTAGCGCCAAAGCGCATTCTTCCGCTGTGCTGTCATCGTTAAAACCCAAGCGCATCTTGGCCGACACCACTTGATGAGCAGGCACAGCCGCACGGACGGCTCGCACAATTTGGTAGAGCACCTCGGGGTCTTGCAGCAGCACCGAGCCACCCCCGTGGCGGTTGACTTGCTTGGCGGGACACCCAAAGTTCAGGTCCACCCCATCACAGCCCATGCCCGCCACACGCGCGGCGTTGTCCGCCAAACATTGGGGGTCTGACCCCAATAACTGAGGGCGCACTGGCACACCCGCAAAGGTGCGGCCACCGTTGGTCAGCTCGGGCACGATGCGCAAAAAAGTGCGCTCGGGCAGCAAGGTGTTGGTGACGCGGATGAACTCGGACACGCAACGGTCCACCCCACCGATGCGGGTTAGCACGTCGCGCAGCACAAAGTCGAGCAAGCCCTCCATCGGGGCAAGAATGAGCATGGGGTTGGGAGTTTGAAAAAGAAGGCTGCAAGCAGCGAATGCACTACTCTACCTAAGTCTTCGCCAAGGTTGGATTTACTGGGACAATAGTTGCCTTAACTGATTACGAAAATCCCTCTCGCCATGTCCGACCTGACACACGTTGAAGTTCGTCCCGCCTCGATGCGCGACGCCGCCAAAATTGCCGAGCTATACGCAGCCACCGCCAAAGAAGCTTTCAAAACAATGCAAACAGGCGCCAAAGTGCTGCCTGTACCCGAAGAAAAGAACACCGTTTATTGGCGCGAAGCCATTGAATACGCCGAACCCCAAGTGCAAGTGGCCGTCGACGGCAGCACCCTCATCGGCTTTGTAGGCTACGACCGCTCACGCGACAAAGGCACGCCCAACACCCTTGGCGAAATTTGGGACATCTATGTGGATGCCGCCTACTGGGGCAAAGGCGTGGGCTTGGCCCTGTGGGACGCAGCCCGCGAAGGCTTGCAAGAAGAAGGCTGCACCCATGTGTCCATCTGGGTGCCCATCGCCAATGACCGCGCCATGCGCTTTCATGAGTTGGCTGGATTCAAACGCGAAATGTCTAGCGCCAAGACCGTGCCCATGGGCCCAGTCAAGGTGGAAGAGATTCGTCTCAAGCAACCTCTGTAATTCAACAAGAGTTTCACGTGTCTGAACACTACGCCGCCTTAGGTCTCAAAAGCGATGCCACGCTGTCGGACATCAAAAAAGCGTTCCGCCAAAAAGCCTCGCAGTTTCATCCTGACCGCAACAGCGACCCCGATGCGCCTGCGCGTTTTCGCGAAGTGCAAGAGGCCTATGACGTGTTGTCAGACGACGATAAACGCAAAGCCTACGACGACAACCGCCGCCGCAACCTGTTGGACGATCCCGCACAAACTGCGCGTGAAATTTGGCAAGGCTACTTTCAGCAAGTGCTGAACCGGACATAAACCTCTATGAGCATTTCTCCATTCTTCCAAGAGCTGCGCTCTGCCTATCAAGCCGAGTTGGACGACCTCAACTCCGACTCTGAAGGCCACTACATCCTTGACAAGCGCTTGGCTGAAAAACGCAAAGAGCTGGACTTTTTGTTGCAGATGATGGACCTCAACCCCGAGATGGTGGCTGTGGTCTTGCACCAAGCGTTTGAGTTTCATGAGCCCG
>CAJBHE010000278.1 GCA_903952885.1 uncultured Burkholderiales bacterium | reverse complement strand
CACAGAATCTTGGTTTATCCAAAATCCTATCCAACAAGAGGGTACGCTGAAGTAATACTTCTAAACTGCAGCTTCATGCGGTTATCGTTGAATTATTAACTTTACATAATATACATCGTATCAATTAATGGGAATCAAGCGATGCGTATTTGCGTGTGATCTGCTTAGCAATTACAGCACCAGCCAACTTGGAGCCAAGGATGTTGAGATGGTTGTTGTCTCTAAAAAAGAGTTCATCGTCAGACGCCATGCGGCAAACTTCACCATCACAAAACAAATCATTCATCCGAATGAAAAGCAAATCGGGATTTTGAAATGAAGTTGCCTCAAGCACATCGACATATGAATGTCTAGTTTGCTGATAAGCATCAATCGATTCAAAGCATTGACTGCCACCCGACAATGGATGGGTGAATTTGCATCGCTGCGGATCAAAGCCGAACTTTGGCGTGTCATCCAACAAAATAACTTTCTTGTTTTTAGATTTCAGCCATGTGATTGTTTCAGTCAGCCCGGACTCAAAAGCAAGTTTCTGATCAGGTCTCAAAGGAGCATCCGCCCACATCGCAGTCAAAAGAACATACTTGATACTTGAGTCGGCAGCAATGCTTTCAAAAATTTCTTTGTATTGGTTTGAACTGACGAATGGCAATTCACTTCTGTAATATTTGGCAATGTTTAAATGCGGTATTGCCTCAGACAAACCCAACAACAAATGTTCGGAATGGCTGTCACCAATCATGACCAAGTCAATTGGAGCACCCAGTTTGGTTTGATAACAACGAACCATACTTCCCCATTTTTCTGATTTCTCGGAAACACGTTGCTCAGCACACGGGAAAAAGTTCTCAGCGTAATACGCATGGAAAGTCTCATGGCCTATATCCCCTGCCTTGCTAGATTTTTGAGACGCCATGATGGGCCTTGAGGGGTAGCCACCAGAGTTTTTAGCTGAAGCTCCTAGGTAACTCATCATCACAAGCAGTGCTAGTAGCAGTGGAACCTTGGCAGTGCTTCGCCATCCAAAGCGAACTCGCTTTTCAAGCCACGCGTAAGTTGCCCAAGCCAGCAACACCGCCCCAATGATCGCAAGGAGACGAATCATCAAAGTAGGTGTTTCGCCCACCACTGTGCGCGCGAATGCCAAAGCAGGCCAGTGCCAAAGATAAAGCGGGTAGCTGATAACGCCCAACCCCACTGCAAATCGTTGCGAGAGCAAAGTCCGATTGCACCAAGCCATCGGACCTGAATAGATCATCAACACAGCTCCCGTGACGGGCAGCAAAGCCCACACACCAGGAAAAGCTTTCTGAGTGTCAATGACATAAAGAGAAGCAAGCAAAAGAACGAGAGAAAAACAACTGATAAAACCCGCATTCTTGGGCGGTGTGGGATGGCGCATCATGTGATAGGCCAACCATCCCCCCGCAGACAACTCCCAAAAACGTGTGAGTGGATGATAAAAATCCCGAGTCAAATCGATTTGCGATTGATATAAATTCCAACCGAATGAGCCAAGGGTTAACGAAACAAGTAAGGGGTAGCGAAACGCCTTAAATCGCCAAACAGCCCATAAGATCAAAGGCCAAACCACATAGAACTGCTCCTCAATGGCCAACGACCAAAGATGCAGCAAAGGTTTAGTTTCAGCCGCATTGTCAAAATAACCTGCCTCACGCATCAGCAGCAAGTTTGAAAGGAAAAGTGTGGCTCGGAAAATGTGTGCACCTAAACGGCGGAAGTCATCGCTGAATAAGAAAAACCAGCCAAATACATAGGAAGACGCAAGCACCGTCAACAGCGCAGGAAAGATCCGTTTAATTCGACGCGCATAAAAGTCTAAAAAACTAAAGCTGGACGACTCAATTTCTCGAAAAAGAATTCCAGAAATTAAATAGCCAGAAATAACGAAAAAAACATCAACACCAACAAAGCCCCCAGGTATGAGGCTTGGAAAAGCATGAAAAATAACAACTGAGGTAACGGCAAACGCACGTAAACCGTCAATATCAGCGCGATACGTTAAGTTCATAAAAACCTGATACCAATTAATGGTCTGTATGTGCCCACAGCAGCAAGGCATCTCTGCCTTCCACCAGCAAATCAATCTTTTGTCCCACAGGCAAGCACAGCTTGGTGGCTACATGACCAAAGGGTAAATCAGTGAGCACAGGCGCTTTGACTTGTGTGCGCAGCCAATCGACCACGCTTTGTAACTTGAAACCTTTGTCGTGCGGTGTGAGTTTGTAGTTGCTGAACTGACCAAACACAATGGCTTTTTGTTGCGCCAACACGCCTGCGTGTAACAGCTGCGAGAGCATGCGTTCAATGCGGTAAGGATGTTCACCCACATCCTCTAAGAACAAAACGCCATTTTGGATCTGCGGGAAATAGGGTGTGCCGATCAATGAAACCAACACCGCCAAGTTGCCGCCCCACAGCACAGCATCATGGGCCCATACGCCAGGGCGGCGTTTGTCGTTAGCCGAAGCGCAAGATTTGGACAATTGCCAACCCGCGCCCTCGCCCTGCCCGCTGACCATGTCGTCAAAACAGGCCTCCATGATGTCATCAGGCTCCTTTGCACCAAAGTCTTCTCCCAATGCGGGGCCTGCCCACGTGACCGCGCCAGTTTTAGCCAGCAAGGCGTTTTGGAAAGCCGTGAAGTCGCTCAGGCCCACAAACTGCGTGCCTTTAGCAATGGCTTTAGCCACTTGCTTGTATTTAATGCCGGGCAAGATGCGTGTCAGGCCATAGCCACCGCGCGAAATGAGCGCCACATCTGCGCCGCTATCTGACGCGCGGTGGATAGCTGCCAAACGTGTGGCGTCGTCGCCTGCAAAACGGGTATGGCTGCTGAGCGCATCAGCGTCCAACTCAACCTCGTGGCCAAGCTTTTTCAGGCGGGCTAAGCCACGTTTGAAAGCTGCTTTGTCGCGCACCGCGCCGCTGGGGGAATAGATGTAAATGTGAGCCATAGAGAGATTGTCGCGTCAAATTTACCCAAAGATGAACGCCATAGCTGCCTTGAGTGTTTCAGCCGCGTTTGTAATGCAACAAACGCCCGCGATATGTACTCAAGTCTTGCAGCGGTTCGTTCATCAGTAGCTCGGTCACACCAAACCCAATGTTGGCCATGTCTTTGTGAAAAGCGCTGCGATTGCCACGGTTGGGATCAATGATCAGAACTTCTGCGCCCTGTGCTGCATGCGTTTGGATAAAGCCCGACAGCTGCTCGGGGTGATTGCGCTCATAAAGCACATCACTTGCGATGAGCAAATCAAAAGCCCCAAGCCCCTTGTTCACCCGGCCCCAGTTGCCTGTTTCGTAATGCAGCGGCGGCAAACCGTTCAACAGCAGATTGGCTTTCAAAAAGGTTTCGGTCAGCGGGTGGCAGTCGCTGGCAATGATATTGCCCTCACGCCGATGCACCACCAAACTAGCCAGCCCCAAACCACAGCCGACCTCTAAGATACGCTTATCTTTGAGCACCCATGTTTGCATGAGGTCGGCCAGCTTTTGTGCTGAGGGCCAAAGCAAACCAAACAAAGGCCAAGTGGCGGAAGAAATACCCGCCGCCAGCGCCAAACCCAGAGGGTCAAAAAACTGTTGTTTGTCGAGCAACGAGCGAATTTGTAAATCTGCTCCGCCTCCTACACCCACCCTCTGAAACTTCACTTCGTAACCTATGGGTGGTGTGGCGTTAGGCATGCTTAACTTCGTTCAGGGGGTGGCGTGGGTGCAGCCAGTAAGGTCCTCAACGCACGAGGACCTGCCATATGGCCAAGGTCTGGATAAGGCGCATCGCGCAAGGCCGTTGGCAGCGCTGGCGATTCAACCCAATGAAGAGGCAAAGTAAGTTTGGCTAGCAACGGAGCCATTTCACGCGGGGCGTGCAAAGCCACGGGCGCAGGCTGCACATGCGCCAAAAACTCACCCAGCACTTGGGCGTGCCAAGCCAAGCGATGCGTGGCGATTTTTTTAGGCTTATCGGACAAGCCAAAGCCTGGCAAATCCAAAGAAATAACCGGCTCCAACGATTGCAGCTGCGATAAATATTGCACGCTCCAGCCGTCTAGCCCATGCAGGTACACATGCGGTGCGGCTTGCGCTTGTGTGTTCCTGGTGCGGTTGTCGAACCAATGCAAACGTAAGCCTTCTAATGCGGGAAAGTCCGCCGTGAAGTGAGACATCGCTAAAGGCAAATCCAACCCCGCTAAAGCGCTATCTGGCGTGCGCAAAGCATCTTCACGCAAAGGCACTTTGCTCAGTTGTTGCTGGGCGCGGCGATGTTCAAAAAAGTCTTGAAGTACTTGTGCGCATTCACCTGCCTGCACGCCGCCCGTGAGTTTGGTTTGGTGGTTGATGTGTTCGTGCGCAAACAGATTAAGGACCGAGCCTGCTGCACCTGTTTTGGACTCGGTCGCACCAAACACCACGCGCTTGAAACGCGCATGCAGCGCTGCACCGCTGCACATCGCGCAGGGCTCTAGCGTCACATATAAAGTGCAATCGTCCAATCGATAGTTACCGATGGCTTGGGCTGCAGCGCGTATAGCATTCACTTCGGCGTGGGCTGTAGGGTCATGGCTAGCCAAAGATGTGTTGTGACCTGATGCAATCACCTGCCCTGCCCTCACCACCACAGCTCCCACTGGCACCTCGCCGGCATCGGCAGCGGCCTGCGCCTGCTGCAATGCCAACTCCATGAAACCAATGTCCTCAGGTGAATGAAGCGGTGTCATGTGTGAACCATGCCGAGCTTGACCATCCATTCGGCCAAAGCCTGTTCATCGGCTGTGCCTTGCGCATAGGCCACATGCATCGCTGCGTGCGATTCAGGTCGGTGTTGGTTGAGCTTGATGGCACATTGCACCTCGGTGATGCTCAATTCAAACGCTACGATGGCATTGAGCATTTTGCTTTGGTAGTCCTCAGCCAGGCCACGCCACTGCGCGGCATAAGGCGGCTCGTGATCACCAATGAGTTGCTTCAGCAGTCTGTCTTTGCCTGCGGGTTCTTCCACCAATCTGGCTTCAACTTTGGCATGCACCGCCAAGTAGCACCACGTAGGCACGCGAGTGAGGTCTGGGTACACCTTAGGTGACATATAGGCCTGCGGGCCCATGAAAGTCACCAGGGCTTGCGGACGCGACAGCAAATAGCGCCAATGTGGGTTGGCTTTGGCGCAGTGGCCTTGCAGCACATGCTGGCCGCCGTGTTGCGTCAAATGCAGGGGGATGTGAGTGACGACTGGAAACCCTTCATCGTCCACGCTGATGAGGTTTGCAAACGGATGCGCCCGCATAAGAGCGAGCGCGAGGGTCTCATCTTTGGCATTGAACTGGGCTGGCAAGTACACGCCAAAAAACCGCCAAGCGATCCGTTAGAAACGACGTTTGACGGCTGGTCCGCCTGGGGCCTTGCCTTCGATGTGACGGAAAGTCACGCGCGCTTTGTTCATGTCGTAAGGAGACAATTCAACCGTGACCTTGTCACCTTCGATGATGCGGATGCGATGCAGGCGCATTTTACCGGCGGTGTATGCGATCAGTGAGTGACCGTTTTCCAGAGTGACGCGGTAGCGAGAGTCGGGCAAGACCTCGGTTACGACACCCTTCATTTCGATCATTTCTTCTTTTGCCATGTACTCAGTGTTCTCTTTGTAAAAATTTAAGCCCAAAACGGGCATTTGCGATCAACCCGTCATTGTAGAGTCTTATCCACAAACCAATTCAAGGACAGCGTTAGCGAATACATGAGGCTTTTCTTGAGGCAAATTATGTCCAGCACCTTCCACGACTCGGTGGTCTCGCCGACCTGAAAACTGGTGAGCTTCAGCGAGAGCAGCTTTGGCTGGATTGACACCATCATCAGCACCATCGAAAGTGATGCTGCGGACACTGATGGCTGGCTGTTCTGACAAACGCTGTTGAATGTCAGCATAAGCCGGATCACCTGCAACCAATCCAAAGCGGTGTCTGTAAGAGTGAATCACCACATCAACAAAGTCAGGGTTATCAAACGCTGGCGCGGTTTGCTGAAACTGAGCCGGTGTGAATGACCAGGTTGGTGACCATTGTTGCCATAGCAAGTGAGCAAAATCATGCCGGTTCAAGGCCAAACCTGCGCGTCCACGTTCGCTGTGTAAATAGTATTGATACCAAAGCAGGTGTTCACGACCAGGTGCAGCGGGTTGCATTGCCGTGGCAATGTTTTGAATGTTGTAACTATTCAAAGACACCAGGCCTAGGCAACGCTCTGGCCACAACGCAGCCACCACACAAGCCGCGCGACCACCCCAGTCATACCCTGCTAAAACTGCTTTTTGAACATGTAAGGCATCCATCAAGGCAAGCAAATCAGCACCTAACGCTGCCTGCTCGCCTGAACGTGGCGTGCTGGCGAGAACAAAACGTGTTGGACCAAAACCTCGCAAATAGGGCACGATCACACGGCAACCCGCTTTGACTAACAGTGGTGCAACTTCTTCATATGCATGGATGTCATACGGAAAGCCATGCAGCAAAACCACCACAGGGCCATCTGCAGGCCCTTCATCCGCATATCCAACGGTCAACACACCTGCTTGAATGAGATGAATGGGCGGCAAATCAGGTCACTCCCACTCTATCGTCGCTGGGGGTTTGCTAGAAACGTCGTACGTGACTCGGTTGATGCCACGCACTTCATTGATGATGCGACCCGATACTTTTTTGAGCAACGCATAGGGCAACTCTGCCCAGTCTGCGGTCATGAAATCGCTGGTTTGCACGGCGCGCAAAGCTACAACATAGTCGTAGGTGCGGCCATCGCCCATCACGCCCACGCTCTTGACGGGCAAAAACACGGTGAAGGCTTGGCTGGTCAAGGCGTACCAAGATTTGCCAGTGGCTTGGTCTTTGAAGTTGTGCAACTCTTCGATAAAGATCGCGTCTGCACGGCGCAGCAAGTCGGCGTATTCCTTCTTCACTTCGCCCAAAATGCGCACGCCCAAACCTGGGCCAGGGAACGGGTGGCGATACACCATGTCGTGTGGCAGGCCCAAAGCCACGCCAAGCTCACGCACTTCGTCTTTGAACAACTCGCGCAGTGGCTCCAACAACTTCAAGCCCAATTGCTCGGGCAAGCCGCCCACGTTGTGGTGGCTCTTGATGGTCACGGCCTTTTTGCTCTTCGCGCCGCCGCTCTCGATGACGTCTGGGTAAATCGTGCCTTGGGCGAGGAAGGTCGCGCCTTTGACGGCGGGTCCGCCGTCATTTCCGAGTACGCCACCGGCTGCTTTGAGTTTGGCGGCCTGTTCTTTGAACACATCCACAAACAAGCCACCGATGATTTTGCGTTTGGCTTCTGGCTCGCTCACACCAGCCAATTTGCCTAAGAACAAGTCGCTCGCATCCACGCGAATCACTTTTGCGTGCAATTTGCCCACAAACATGTCCATCACCATGTCGCCTTCGTTGAGGCGCAACAAACCATGATCCACAAATACGCAGGTAAGTTTGTCGCCGATGGCGCGGTGAATCAGTGCCGCAGCCACAGAAGAATCCACGCCACCCGACAGACCCAAAATAACTTCTTCGTCACCCACTTGTTGGCGAATGGCGGCCACCGCTTCTTCGATGTAGTCACCCATGATCCAGTCAGGGCGCGTGCCGCAAATATCCAGCACAAAGCGGTTCAACAAGGCTTGGCCTTGTAACGTGTGCGTGACTTCGGGGTGGAACTGCACCGCATAAAACTTGCGCGCTTCATCGGCCATGCCAGCGATGGGACAAGCAGGGGTAGACGCCATGACCTTGAAGCCTTCAGGCAATTGGGTCACCTTGTCGCCGTGGCTCATCCAAACTTTCAGCATGCCGTGGCCTTCGGGCGTGTTGAAGTCTTCAATGCCTTTGAGCAATTCGGTGTGGCCGTGGGCTCGCACTTCGGCGTAGCCAAATTCGCGCGTGGTGCCAGCCTCGACCTTGCCGCCCAACTGGGTGGCCATGGTTTGCATGCCATAGCAAATGCCCAGCACGGGCAGGCCCAACTCAAACACGGCGTCGGGTGCACGGTCGTCCACCTCGTAAACGCTGGCGTGGCTGCCTGAAAGAATGATGCCCTTCAGGTTGCCGTCTTTGGCGTAGTCGCGCACCCAGTCGCTGGTTACGTCGCAAGGATGAACTTCACAAAACACATGGGCCTCGCGCACGCGGCGGGCAATGAGTTGGGTGACTTGAGAGCCGAAATCGAGAATGAGGATTTTTTGGTGCGACATGCGGTCAGTCTGCACGATAGTTCGGTGCTTCTTTGGTGATCTGCACGTCGTGCACATGGCTTTCGCGGATGCCCGCGGCCGTGATTTCCACAAACTGCGATTCGTCGTGCATGGCCTCGATGGTGGCGCATCCGCAATAACCCATGCTGGCGCGCAAGCCGCCAGCCATTTGGTAAATGATGGATACGACAGAGCCTTTGTAGGGTACGCGGCCTTCAATGCCTTCGGGTACTAGTTTGTCGGCATTGGGGTTGCCGGTGCTGCTTTCTTGAAAGTAACGGTCTGCACTGCCCTGCTGCATGGCCCCAATGGAACCCATACCTCGGTAGCTCTTGTAGCTGCGGCCTTGGAACAACACGATTTCACCGGGGGCTTCTTCAGTGCCCGCAAACATGCCGCCCATCATCACCGTGCCTGCGCCGGCAGCGATGGCTTTGGCAATGTCGACGCTGTAGCGGATGCCGCCGTCAGCAATGAGCGGCACGCCTGTGCCTTTAAGGGCCGTGGCCACGCTGTCTACCGCCATGATTTGCGGCACACCCACGCCTGCCACGATGCGGGTGGTGCAAATAGAGCCAGGGCCAATGCCCACCTTAACCGCATCCGCACCTGCCTCGGCCAAAGCCAAAGCGGCTGCGCCCGTGGCAATATTGCCCCCAATCACTTCGATGTGCGGGTAGTTTTGTTTGACCCAGCGCACACGGTCGATCACGCCTTTGCTGTGGCCGTGTGCGGTATCCACCACGATGGCGTCCACACCAGCGCGGGCCAGAGCTTCGACACGTTCTTCGGTCCCCTCGCCCACACCCACGGCAGCGCCCACAAGCAGCTGGCCTGCTGCGTCGCGAGCAGCGTTGGGAAAGTTAAGTTGTTTGGTGATGTCTTTGACGGTGATCAGGCCCTTGAGTTCAAACGCGTCATTCACCACCAGCAGGCGCTCGAGCTTGTGTTTATTGAGTAAATGTTTGGCTTGCTCGGGCGTTGTGCCTTCGGGCACAGTGATCAGGCGCTCGCGCGGCGTCATGATTTCGCTTACCTTTTGGTCATAGCGGGTCTCAAACCGTAAATCACGGCCCGTGACGATGCCTACGACTAGGCGGCCATCGCACACTGGAAAGCCGGACACACCCAGCTCGTCGCTCAATGCCATGACTTGGCGCACCGTGGTGTCGGGGGTGATGACCACAGGATCGCGCAACACCCCAGATTCATAGCGCTTGACTTTGGCCACTTGTGCAGCTTGCTCTTGCGGTGTGAGGTTTTTGTGAACGATGCCAATGCCACCTTCTTGGGCGATGGCAATGGCCAAACGCGCCTCAGTCACTGTATCCATGGCCGCAGAGACCAAGGGCAAGTTCAGGCGAATATTTCGGGTAAATTGGGTTGCGAGAGACGTGTCCTTGGGCAGGACTTGGGAGAAGGCTGGCACCAACAACACGTCGTCGAAGGTGAGGGCTTTGCCGAGCAGGCGCATGGTGATGGCTCCAAAAAAAGCATTGTACGTAGTCAACCAAGCGCATTTGTATACAGGGCACTCGCCATTACATAACTTCACACATCTCAGGCAAAATTTGACAGTCGACAATATTTTTGCCCTTTCACACACACCACCAGAGGTGATCTGCTTGCTACGCCTGAACACAAAGACTCTTGCCATCGCCCTCATTGGCTTGGCTGCTGCATCCATGAGCATGGCGCAATCTGCCATGCCGACCCTGAATCTGGCCGAGCTGGAAGACCTCATGTTCAGCCAAAGCAAAGCGCTACGCGGTGCAGCGGATGCCGTCAGAGCCGCCGATGCCGCCGTGGCGACTGCACGTACTTTTCCCAACCCTGAAATTGAGGTGATGAACGGCACGCGCACCCCTCGCCCCAATTCCACGGGCACAGGAAACTACGCTGGCACTTTGAAAGTCATCAGTGTTTCACAAGAGTTGGACATGCCTTGGCACCGTTTCCCACGTGTAGATGGCGCGTTGGCTGGCTACAGCGCTGCACAAGCCACTGAGCAATCGTTTCGCTCAGACATGCGGGCGCAGCTGCGCCTGCGCTATTACGACTTGATCCGTCGCCAAGACGAAAACCGTGCCACCGCTGAAGACGCGAAAGCAGCACAGGCCATGCACAAACGCATTTTGCTACGTGTGCAGTCAGGTGAAGATGCGCGCTTCGAGCTGGTCAAAGCCGAAGCAGAAATGCTCAACGCTCAAAAACTGGCCGAATCCGCCGCTTTGCGTGTGCGACAGGCACGCGGCGCTTTACGCGCCATGGTGGGCCCAGAGTTGCCTGAAACATTTGCGGTGGCAGAAATGCCACATCAATTTGCGCCCCCTCCTTCGTTTGAGCTAGTGCGCACTGAAGTGTTGGCCAGCAACCCAGAATTGTTACGAAGCCGCGCCGAACGCCAGCAATACGATCGCAAATTGAGCGAAGAAAAAGCATTGCGCTTCCCCAAAATTGCCTTGCGAGCCGACCAAGACCTTGACCCTGACTACCGCAGCAAACGTGTTGGGGTGGCCCTGAGCCTGCCCCTTTGGGACTGGCGCGGTGGCCCTGTGGGTGAAGCCGCAGCCAGACTCTCTCAATCAGACAACGACTTGGCTTACCAAGAGTTTTCGCTGATTCAATCTCTAGAGGCGGCCTATCAGCAATACAACATTGCCAATGCGCAAACCTTGGCTTTAGAAGGTGGTCTGGTGCGCCAAGCTGCCGATGCCGTTCGTATTGCCGAAGTAGGCTACAAAGCAGGAGAGAAAAGCTTTCTTGAAGTGCTCGATGCACAACGCGTTTATCGCGCAGCACGCAACGAACTGATCACAGCACAGTTTGAATTGGCGGGTGCATGGGCAGAAATTGAGCGTATTCGCGCCATGAAGCGCTAAGCCGACAACGAAAATTAAGACCTCTTTGCCAGCGGCAAATTCAAAAGCAGGTTTTGCGGCTTGAGTTTGAGTCGCTGGTTGGCATCCACCGCCATGGCCAAGTAAACAGGCTTGCCGCGCACATCGGCCAACATGTCGTTGGGCTCGACAAACTCTAGTTTGAACAAGCACAGCAAACGTTCCATGCGATCGGCATCCACCTCTTTGCCTTGGTAAAGATCATTCAGCACACCGCTGGCTTGGGCATCTAGGCCCACATGCCACACCCAATGGTTGTCGTTGATTTCGCGCTCAGTTTGAATGTTTACCTGGACGCCCAAAAAGTGTTGCACCCACTTGGCCATCACCTCGCACAGTGCGTTCAGGGCTGGCTGACCACGGTTCAGGCTAACTACCCAATCGAAGCTCTCGCTGCGGGGCCAATAGGCGTCTTGGTTGTCCTCGTTGAGCACATCCAAGTCCACGCTGCGCAGCTTGATGCCACCTTGCTTGAGCAACTCGCCAATCGAGCCAAAGCCGCTTTGTGTGGCGTGGCGTTCGACAGTTTCGTCATCAGCCGCCATGACTGAGCCGTCTTCGAGCACGGTCACTTTTTGGGTGTGCATCAGCATCTCGGCGGCACGCGCTTGCATGGCTGTGGACGCGTCGCCCAACACATGGCGCAGCAAGATGTGCGTGATGTGCTGCACCAACAGCGGCGGCACATCCACGCCCTCGCCTTTGAACAAGGCAAGGTAGCTGGCCTCTAGCGTCGGCAGAGAGGTGATGCGCTGGCGAAAGCGCAACCACACGGCGTAGTTGTCAACAGCGTCTTTATCAGCCAGCTTTTCTAACTCTTGCTCAGTCACCGCTCGTCGCGGCTGCTCCACCAAGCTTTGATGCAAGGCCACTTCTGCAGCACACGAGGTGGCAATAGGGGCTAACTCTGGGCGCTCCAACAGAAAGCGCAAAAAGTCATCGGTCACCACCAAGTGACCCGCCTCGTTGTGGGTCAGCAATGTATAACCGCAAGTGGGCCAAAAGGGTTGAGTCATGTTGGTTAGTAGCCAGGTTTCGCGCCTGCACGGCGCTTTGAGAACAAGCCTGCTCGGCTGGAGCCTTGTTTTTGAAAACGCTCACGCCGCGCGACCTTAGGGTCAACGGTGAGTGCGCGGCAAATTTCGATGCGGTCTAAATCTCGCAGCACATGGTCTGGGTTGGTCTTCTTGCCCCAAATGAAAACCATGAAAGCCTCAGGCTGACTCAGGTCAATTTCGGGGCATTCAGTCAACAAGCCGCATTGTTGCAAGGCTTGCATCACGGTGGTATTCGCGCTCAGCTGGAGCTCACGCTCATGCACCACGCGGGGTGCTGGCGAATACATCACGGTGATGTGGGTTGTTGTGTCATGCGCACTCACGCGACGAACACCTGCTCTGCACGCTTCACAAAGGCGTCTACCAAGGTGGCAGCGATTTTGTCGAACACAGGCCCCACCAAAGCGCCAAACATGCTGTCAAACGCGTAGTTCAGAGTCAGCTCAATACGGCAGGCGCGTAGGGGCTCTTGGGTGTTGGGGTCGAGCAACGGATGAAAGTCCCATGTACCGTCGAGGTGCTTGAACGGGCCATCGACCAGCTCTAGCTTGACTTGGCGACCTTCAATGTGCACGTTGCGCGTGGTGAAGCTTTTGTGGAATCCACCAAAGGTCATGCCAACTTCGGCAGTGGCCCCATCGATGTGCGATTCGACCACGCCCGCACGATCGCACCATGGCAAAAACTCAGGATATCGAGCGACATCTGTGACCAGCGCAAACATTTCTTCAGCGCTGAACCAGATCAAAACGGACTTGTGCACGGTTTTCATAGAATGGGCCATATTGTAAGAAGCTCTTCCGTCCCTACATCACTCAATGGCCACCAAAAAACCTGCTACTTCATCCCGCATCGCTGACAACAAAAAAGCCGCATATAACTATTTTTTCGAAGAAAAGTTTGAGGCAGGCATGGTGCTGGAAGGCTGGGAGGTCAAATCTGCCCGAGAAGGCAAAGTTCAGCTCACCGACGGCTATGTGGTGGTGCGCAATGGCGAGCTGTTTTTGATTGGCTGCCAAATTAACCCGCTGCACACTGCGTCCAGCCACGTCAATCCAGACAATGTGCGCACGAAAAAGCTGCTGCTGAAAAAAGACGAGATCAAACGTCTCATAGGCAAGGTCGAACAAAAAGGCCACACCTTGGTGCCCATCAACCTGCACTGGAAGAACGGCAAGATCAAATGCGACATCGCGCTGGCCAAAGGCAAGGCCGAGCACGACAAGCGCGACACCATCAAAGACCGCGAAGGTAAGCGTGAGGTGGAGCGTGCGATGAAGTCGCGCTCACGTTAAATGCAATCTGAGCGGTTGCCGCTCAGGCGACTCTGATCAACGATTGGGTTTGCGCTTTACAGCGTTTGCGATGGGTTTGGCTGCGCCATTCACACGTGGTGGCAAACCCGTGTGCTGGGTTAGTAAACGACCCTTAGTCGGGGTAGCAGTGCTGTTCTTGCGACGTGCACTGGTGTAGCCGCCATCAGTCAACGGCTGAAAGGTCGGAATCAAATGCTGCTTGCCATTACCAATCAAGTCTGCACGGCCCATGGCCTTCAAGGCTTCGCGCAGCAAAGGCCAGTTGTTCGCATCGTGGTAGCGCAAAAAGGCTTTGTGCAAACGGCGACGGCGTTCGCCGCGCACGATGTCCACCACCTCGCTGCTGCGCGTCACGCGGGCCAAAGGGTTGCGGCCTGAGTGGTACATGGCCGTAGCGCTGGCCATGGGGCTGGGGTAGAAAGTTTG
>CAJBHE010000277.1 GCA_903952885.1 uncultured Burkholderiales bacterium | reverse complement strand
GCAGGCCTGCTCGACCGCGCCGAAGAAGCTTTGAGCAAACTCGAAGGCACAGCGCACGAGGCGCAAGCGCACTTGGCCTTGCTGAGCATTTACGAACGCTCTCGTGATTGGGCCAAAGCCTCTGTGGTTGCCAAGAAATTGAGCGACAGCGGCCAAGGCAGTTTTCAAGGCCGCTTGGCGCACTACCTGTGCGAAGAAGCCGAAAGCCTTGACGTGGCGGAGCATGCAACCCAAATCGTGGCCTTGTTGAAACAAGCCACAGAGGCCGCCCCCAACAACGCGCGAGCGCGCATGGCCTTGGCTAAAACGTATGAGCAAACAGACCGCGCCGCCGAGGCCTATGCCACGCTAAAAAACTTGGCAGGTCAAGTGCCCGCATCTTTGCCTTTGGTCGCGGCCAAATTAGCCGCTTTAGCGCAGACCCTGAACTGTGTTCCCAAAGCCTTGGCGATCCTAGAAACCAGCTACGCCAAAACACCATCGCTCGATGTGCTCAACGCCATCGTCACTTTGCACAAAGCGCAAGGCGACAACCACACCAGCGGCTTATTCGCCAAGCACTTAGAACGCGAACCTTCGTTGGTCGCTGCCACTCAATGGATTGCCAACGAAAAGTTTGAGCACGAAGAATTTCATCCGCAAGTGCAACGCGCCCTTGACCGCGCAGCCAAACCTCTGCAGCGATACCGCTGTGCCGCATGCGGCTTTGAAGCCAGCCAACACTTTTGGCAATGTCCAGGCTGCCAAGCTTGGGACAGCTACCCCGCACGACGCGTGGAGGAACTATGACAGTGAACAAACAACAACTTAGCCTTGCCAACGTGTTGGTCGTCGGTGATGTGATGCTGGACCGCTATTGGTATGGCGCTGTTGACCGCATCAGCCCCGAAGCCCCCGTGCCTGTCGTGCGCATCACCCGCGAAGAAAACCGCTTGGGCGGCTGTGCCAATGTCGCCTACAACGTGGTGAGCTTAGGCGGCAAAGCATCGCTTTTGTCCGTCGTCGGCGACGACGAAGCCAGCCACTTGCTGGAAGACTTGATCGCCAAGACCGGTATTGCGCCGCACCTGGGTCGCGACAGCCAACTCAAAACCACCGTCAAGCTGCGCGTGATTGGTCGCCAACAGCAACTGCTGCGCGTGGACTTTGAGAATACGCCGCAAAACGAAGTGCTGGCCTCACAAACCGACCAATTTCTACAACTGCTACCTGCGCACGAGGTGGTGCTGTTCTCCGACTACGGCAAAGGTGGCTTGGCCCATGTGTCGCAAATGATCAGCGCAGCCCGCGCTGCTAACAAAGCCGTGTTGATTGACCCCAAGGGCAGTGACTATTCACGCTACGCGGGCGCCACCTGCATCACACCCAACCGTGCCGAGCTGGAACAAGTCATTGGCAAGTGGCGCACCGAAGCCGAGCTGGTGCAAAAAGCCCACGCCCTGCGTCAAGAACTCAAGCTCGATGCACTGCTACTCACCCGCAGCGAAGAAGGTATGACCCTGTTTGATGCGCAAGGCGAATTGACTGTGTCAGCCCAAGCTCGTGAAGTGTTTGATGTCACAGGCGCTGGCGACACCGTAATTGCCACCTTAGCCACCCTCGTGGCTGCGGGCCTGAGCCTACGCGATGCCATGCCGTTGGCCAACAAAGCAGGTG
>CAJBHE010000276.1 GCA_903952885.1 uncultured Burkholderiales bacterium | reverse complement strand
GAAAAGACACCTTTGTCGCCTCGCTTCCGCGGCCTGCATGCTTTGCGTCGTTACGAAAACGGCGAAGAGCGTTGCATTGCTTGCAAACTCTGCGAAGCCGTGTGCCCAGCGATGGCGATCACCATCGAGTCCGACCAACGTGCAGACGGCAGCCGCCGCACCACTCGCTACGACATCGACTTGACCAAGTGCATCTTCTGCGGTTTCTGCGAAGAGAGCTGCCCCGTTGATTCGATCGTTGAAACACACATCTTTGAGTACCACGGCGAAAAACGCGGTGACTTGTACTTCACCAAAGAAATGTTGTTGGCAGTGGGCGACCGCTACGAACCCGAAATTGCTGCGAACAAAGCAGCTGATGCCAAATACCGTTAAAGATTTGATGATGGACGTACCTATGGATGTGAAGTCGGCTCTTTTTTATGTGTTTTCAGCAGTTATGCTGTTTGCTGCTTTTCGTGTCATCACGTCGCGCAACCCTGTTCATGCTGCGCTGTATTTAGTCTTGGCGTTCTTCCAGGCATCCGGCGTTTGGATGTTGTTGCAAGCAGAGTTTCTGTCCATTGCACTTGTGCTGGTTTATGTCGGTGCAGTGATGGTGTTGTTCTTATTTGTGGTGATGATGCTTGATATCAACATTGACAGCATTCGCCAAGGCTTTTGGAAGCACTTCCCTCTCGCAGCCACGATGGGTGCTGTCATTGCACTTGAATTGGCTGCTGTGTTGTTGGGTGGGTTCCGAATCAGCGAACCACGCGCGCAAGCCGTCGCACAGGTCATTTCACCTGCAGCAATTGCCACTATGCCGCCTTTGGATACGTCAGTTGCTGCATTGACTTCAGCGTCTGCTGCTGATGTGGGTCACGTGGTGGTCGCACAAGTTTCTAACACCAAAGCCTTGGGTATCTTGCTCTACACCGAGTATCTGTACCCGGTGCAAGTGGCGGCCTTGATTTTGTTGGTGGCCTTGATTGCTGCCATCGCTTTGACTTTGCGTGCTCGCAAAGATAGCAAATTCCAAAACGCGAGTGAACAAGCTCGCGTGAAGTCCCGTGACCGTGTGTCATTGATGAAGATGGACGCGGTCAAACCGGAGTCAAAAGCATGAGCATCACCTTAGGCCACTACCTCACCTTAGGTGCGATTCTGTTCGCACTCTCTGTGATCGGCATCTTCTTGAACCGTAAAAACTTGATCGTCTTGTTGATGGCGATCGAATTGATGTTGCTCGCGGTCAACATGAACTTCGTGGCGTTCTCACACTACTTGGGTGACTTGAACGGCCAAATCTTTGTTTTCTTCATCTTGACCGTGGCGGCTGCTGAATCTGCCATTGGCTTGGCGATTCTGGTGCAGTTGTTCCGCAACAAATCCAGCATCAACGTGGATGAGCTCAACACGCTCAAGGGTTAATTCACCATGTCACAAACCCTGCAAGCTTCTACATTGTTGGCTGTGCCCATGGCACCGCTGGTGGGTTCAGCCTTGGCTGGTATTTTTGGTACGCGCTTTGGCGGTAACAAAATCGGCCGTGGCTTGACCCACTCACTCACCATCTTGGGCGTGTTCATTGCTTTCGTGTTGTCTGCCATGACACTGCAAAGCGTGGCCGTGGACGGCGCACGTTTCAATGAAACCCTCTACACCTGGATGGTGGTGGGTGATTTGAAAATGGAAATCGGCTTCATGGTCGATGGTCTTACCGCCATGATGATGTGCGTCGTGACCTTTGTGTCGTTGATGGTTCACCTCTACACCATTGGTTACATGGAAGATGACGAAGGTTACAACCGTTTCTTCTCTTACATCTCTTTGTTCACTTTCTCGATGTTGATGCTCGTCATGAGCAACAACATGCTCCAACTGTTTTTCGGTTGGGAAGCGGTGGGCTTAGTTTCTTATCTGTTGATCGGTTTCTGGTTCAACAAGCCCACAGCCATCTTCGCAAACATGAAAGCCTTCTTGGTCAACCGCGTGGGTGACTTTGGCTTCATCTTGGGCATTGGTTTGATCGCTGCCTACGGTGGCACGTTGAACTACACCGAAGCTTTCGCTAAGGCTGGTGAATTGGGTGCGCTCACATTCCCTGGCACCGATTGGATGTTGGTGACTGTGATTTGTATTTGCTTGTTCATCGGCGCGATGGGTAAGTCGGCTCAGTTCCCACTGCACGTGTGGTTGCCTGACTCCATGGAAGGCCCAACACCGATCTCTGCATTGATTCACGCAGCGACCATGGTGACGGCCGGTATCTTCATGGTTACGCGCATGTCGCCCTTCTTTGAGTTGTCAGACACGGCGCTGAACTTCATCTTGGTGATCGGTGCCATCACAGCCCTGTTCATGGGGTTCTTGGGTCTGATACAAAACGACATCAAACGCGTTGTGGCTTATTCCACACTGTCGCAACTCGGTTACATGACTGTTGCTTTGGGCGCATCGGCTTACTCTGTGGCTGTGTTCCATTTGATGACCCACGCGTTTTTCAAAGCCTTGTTGTTCCTTGGTGCCGGTTCCGTCATCATGGGCATGCACCACAACCAAGACATCCGTTGGATGGGCGGCGTGCGTAAGTACATGCCCATCACTTGGATCACCTCGTTGTTGGGTTCGCTGGCGTTGATCGGCACACCGTTCTTCTCTGGCTTCTATTCCAAAGACAGCATCATCGAAGCTGTGGCTGAAAGCACCTTGCCCGGCGCTGGTTTCGCTCACTTCGCTGTGTTGGCGGGTGTATTTGTGACTGCGTTTTATTCGTTCCGCATGTACTTTCTGGTATTTCATGGCGAAGAGCGTTACGACCAAAACCCAGACGTGCACCACGCGCATGATGACCACCACGGTGATCACGGCCATGACCACAGCCCACACGAGTCCCCATGGGTGGT
>CAJBHE010000275.1 GCA_903952885.1 uncultured Burkholderiales bacterium | reverse complement strand
GCTCGCGTGCCTGATAATCAGGCACACATGACACCTCAAGACTACGTTCAGCAAAAAGCATCCGCCTCGGGCAGCAGCTTTTATTACGCATTCCTCTTTTTACCGCCACACCGCCGTGCGGCCATCACGGCGTTTTACGCCTTTTGCCGCGAGGTGGACGATGTGGTGGACGAGGTGACCGACCCTGGTGTGGCAGCCAGCAAACTGGCATGGTGGCACAACGAAGTCCACCAAGCTTTTGCGGGTAAACCCAACCACCCTGTCACGCAAGCGCTGATGCCTTGGGTGGCTGAGTTCGCAATTGAAGAAGCTACGTTGCAATCGGTGATTGAAGGTTGCGAAATGGATCTGTCGCAAACCCGCTACCTCGACTACCCCAACCTCGCGCGCTATTGCCATTTGGTGGCCGGCGTGGTGGGCGAAGTGTCGGCCAAGATCTTTGGCCAAACCGATGCAGCCACCACCGCCTACGCCCACAAACTGGGCCAAGCGTTTCAGCTCACCAACATCATCCGCGATGTGGGCGAAGATGCCCTGCGTGGACGCATTTATTTGCCCGTGAACGAGCTGCAGCAATTTGAAGTTAAGGCCCACGAAATTTTGAACCGCTTGGACTCTGAACGTTTTCAAGCGCTTATGCAATTTCAAGCTGCACGAGCGCATGCGTTGTATGACGACGCTTTGGCTTTATTGCCCGTTAACGACTGGAAACACCAAAAGCCAGGCTTGATGATGGCCAGCATTTACCGCACCTTGTTGCGTGAGATCGAGGCCAAGCGGTTTCCAGTGCTCAGCCAACGTGTGGCTCTCACGCCACTGCGCAAACTCTGGCTGGCTTGGAAGATGCAAGCGCTGGGCCGCTTTTAAGTTTTTAGCAACCGCATGAAGCAACTGACCATCGTGGGTGCAGGCTGGGCGGGTTTGGCAGCTGCCGTGGCCGCCACCCAAGCGGGCTGGCAGGTGCAATTGTTTGAAGCGGCCCACATGGCAGGAGGTCGCGCCCGAAGCTTGACACATAGCTTTGCGGGCCAGCCTTTAGACAATGGCCAACATGTGCTGATTGGTGCTTACCGCGATACATTGGCCCTCATGCGCACGGTGGGTCTGAACCCAGATGCACTGCTGCAACGCATTCCACTTGACTTGCGCTTTGCCGATGGCCACGGCATCAGCCTTCCCAATTGGCCACTGCCGCTCAACATGCTTGCTGGCTTAGGCCTCGCGCACGGTTGGACCTTGAAAGACAAAGTCAGCCTCATCCAAACCGCTTGGGGATGGCAGCGTGCTGGGTTTGAGTGCGATCCCACTTGGACAGTGGCTCAGTTGTGCGATGCCTCAAGCCTGAGCCACCGGGTGATGACGCAGCTGATTGAGCCGCTGTGTTTGTCGGCCCTCAACACGCCCGTGCATGACGCCAGTGCCACGGTGTTTTTACGCGTGCTGCACGATGCGTTGTTGGGTGGCACGGGTAGCTCTGATTTGCTGGTGCCTCGCGTGGATTTAGGCGCTCTTTTTCCCGAGGCGTGTTTGCAGTGGCTTCGCGCGCATGGGTCAGACATTCGTCTGGGCTCGCGAGTCTCTGCCTCCGAGGTGGAGGCACTGCAACACGCAGCCTCACCGCAGAGCGCTGTGCTGCTCGCTTGCCCATCGTGGGAGGCAGCGCGCCTGACTGCAGACATCGCGCCCAAGTGGGCCTTCACATGCGCCGAGCTTTCGCACACCGCGATAGCCACCGTGTATTTGTATTGCAAAGATGTGGGATTCAATGGCCTAGCTCGCCCCATGGTGGCGCTACACAGCGATGCACAAGCACCTGCACAATTTGTGTTCGACAAAGGTGCTTTGTCTCAACAGCATGGATTGTTAGCCGCTGTGGTGAGCGCATGCACCGCGGAGCGCGATGACGTGACCGAACAGGTGCACGACCAAATCTGCGAGCAACTGGATCTGGTGAATGTGGAGGTCGTGCAAACCGTGGTCGAAAAACGCGCCACGCTCGCCTGTACCCCCATGCTTGATAGACCCGAGTCTTTTGTGGCCGAAGGCTTGTGGGCCTGTGGCGACTTCATCTGCGGTCCCTACCCGTCTACTCTTGAAGGGGCGGTCCAATCAGGCCAGCAAGTGGTCACACAACTCAGTCAAATGACTCACTGTTAAAGGCTGCGCTGACGGATGCGGCCAGTCATGGCCCTGGGTGTTGATCCATGCGGTTTGCATGCCGGCGTTGATAGCGCCCATCACATCGGCGTGGGCGTCATCACCGAGGTGCAACACGGACTCCACAGGCACATTCAGCTGCGCCGCGGCTGCTTGAAAAATGCGCACATCAGGCTTGGCCACACCAAAAGCCCGAGCACTGAGAGAGGCTTTGAAATACTGGCCCGCCGGGGTGCGAAACACATCGGCATTGCCGTTGGACAAACCTACCAGCGGATACCGTTCGGCCAAACGAGCGAGGGCTTGGTCCACGCCGTCATACAAAGTGACGTTGAGTCGTTCGGCAAAAAACACCTCAAAGGCTTCATCTGCCAAATGCGGCGCATCGCCAGCGCTGATCAAACTCTGACGTATGGACTCGTGCCGTAAAAAACTCAGGTCATGCGCTTTGTCTGGATGGCGCTCGTTCACCTCGGCTCGGAT
>CAJBHE010000274.1 GCA_903952885.1 uncultured Burkholderiales bacterium | reverse complement strand
CGCCCTAGAAAACCCGACCAAGTTTGATGCCGGCCTTTATATGTTTCGTAAATTGCTGCGTGATGCTGTGCGGGGCTCAAACCCCAATGCGGGGCCCGAACAATTCGCGCAATGGCTGCGTGATTGTGCGGGTCAGCCCAACAGCTATTGCTCAGGCAACGTTTTTGAATTGCCCGTGGGTCGCACCACCGAGGAGGAAGTCACGCTGCGTCGCTTCTTGGCCAAGCAGGTGGTGGCCATCATCACGGAAGCGGACAAGATGCAAGGCAAAGCGCGTGCAGAGTTTGTTCAAACCAAAATGGAAGCTTTGCAACAAGATGTCCTGGCCAAGCGCAACGCATGAGTGAGGCGTTGATGACCCAAAAGCTCATGGTGCGGGCCATTCGCTGGCAAGCCAATGGCATTTGCTCTTACGAACTGGCTGACCCGCAGGGCCATGCGCTTGCGCCGGTTGAAGCGGGTGCGCATGTGGATGTGCATTTGCCTGGTGGCTTGGTGCGGTCTTACTCGCTAGCAGGCGACCCGAAGGACACCACACATTGGTTGCTGGGTGTGCTGCGCGAACCCAAAAGCCAAGGTGGTTCATCGGCCATGCACGACAAAGTCCGTGTGGGTGATGTGCTGGACGTGGGGCCTGTGCGCAACGCATTTGCCTTGGCAGACCAAGCCAAACATACGGTGCTGGTAGCTGGCGGTATTGGCATCACGCCCCTCAAAGCGATGGCGCATTCCTTGACTGCAGCCGGCGCTTCTTTCGAACTTCACTACTGTGCGCGTAGTGCCAGTCATGTGGCATTTGCCAAAGATTTAGAAGCCATCGTTCCATCAGGTCGCTTGCACTTTCACTTTGATGAGGGCGAGCCCAGCAAGGGCTTAGATATTCAAGCTTTTCTGAAAGACCACACCTCCGGCACGCATGTGTATTACTGCGGTCCTGCGGGTTTCATGTCGGCTTGCGCCCAAGCAACTGCGCATTGGCCACAAGCGGCGGTGCATTGCGAGCACTTCAAGGCCCCCGAGTCATTCCCGCGCGAATTACCAGATGGCGCTTTTGAGGTGTTCTTGGTCAAGAGCGGTATCACCGTTCAAGTGGGGCCGGATCAAACCATCGTGCGGGCCATTGAGTTGACAGGGCGAAGAGTCCCCACCTCGTGTTTATCGGGCTTGTGTGGTGCATGCAAAGTCAACTACGTCGACGGAGACGTTGACCACCGTGACTACATACTGAATGAGGATGAGCGGGCGCATTGCCTCACGGTGTGTGTGTCGCGAGCCAAGGGAAAAAGCTTGTCATTGGATTTGTAATTTTGATCAGGAGAACACCATGTTGGATAAAGTCAAAACACCTCAGTTGAATGTGCAGAAAAAGTCAATTTATGATCCCACGCAAAGCGGACTGATCTATCCCGAAATCCCCAAATTTGAGAGTTTTGAGGCGGAGCGTTTGCACCTCAAAAAACGCCTGGTTGCGGCCTGCAGGGCCTTTGCGCTTGAAGGATTTGATTACGGTTTTGCGGGTCACTTGACGATTCGTGACCCCGAGCATCCAGAGCTGTATTGGACCAATCCCATGTGTGTGCATTTTGCGCAAGTGAAGGTATCGAATCTGATCTTGGCGGACCACAAGGGCCAAGTGGTGCAGGGGCAACACGCTATTAACCGCGCTGGATTTGTGCTGCACGCAGCGGTGCATGAGGCACACCCTGACATCGTGGCGATGTGCCATGCGCACACGGTTTATGGCACTGCGTTTGCTGCACTGGGCCGCCCGCTCGAACCCATTTCTCAAGATGCAGCGGCTTTCTTTGAAGACCATATCGTGATCAAAGATGAGGCGGGTCAAGTGGCCGTCGAAGAGAAGGCAGGCTTGGCGGTGTGTGATTGGTTCAAAGGCGTCAAGGCGGCGATTCACCAAAATCACGGCTTGTTGACGGCCAGCCGCCACAGCATCGAAGCGGCAGCCTTCTGGTTCATCGCCCTGGAGCGTTGCTGCCGCCAACAATTGGTGGTGGAGGCTTCGGGCCACAAGCCAGTTCTTGTGCCGCCCGATCGCGCACGCTACAGCCGTGAACATGTGGGCTCTGAGTACATTGGATGGTTGCATTTCCAACCGATTTATGAGCACTTGGTTGCCACGCAGCCGGACATGTTTGCCTGACCGGTATGCGCTCACTTTCCGTTAGGCTCAGCACTCAGAAAAAATGGAGTTTTCGATGAGTTTGGCCAAGATCCCAAACCGTACGGACTATGTGGATGAAGTCTACAAATCTTTGTTGGACGCCATCAGCGCTGGAACGCTTGCGCCAGGTGAACGGATCACTCAAGAGGACTTGGCAGAACAACTGAATGTCTCTCGCTCACCAGTATTGCAGGCCCTGCGGTTGCTGAAAAAAGATGGCTTGTTGGAAGAGGCCCCAGGACGAGGCTTGGTTGTCGCTCAACTCGATCCCACTCGCTTTGGTCACTTATATCAAGTTCGCGGTTCATTGGATGCTTTGGCGGCACGCTTGGCCTCCAACAGAAAAGCCAAGATTCCGCTGTCATTGATTGAGGCTGGTCGCAGAGCTGTTGCAGGTCATGATGTGAATGCTTTGATTGATGCAGATACCGCATTTCATAAGGCCATTTACGAGGCCTCTGGCAACCCTTTCATCATTGAATCGGCCATGTTGCATTGGATCCATCTGCGCCGAGTCATGGGCGCTGTGCATCAACATCAGTCGGGGCGCGGGTGCATTTGGGATGAGCACGCTGCGATTGTCCAAGCCATACACAGTGGCAATGCTGAGTTGGCAGCAACCCTGTCTGAAAAACACACCGATTTGGCAAGAGAGTCATTGATACTGAATTTGGCTAACAACGACATCGTGCCCGCGCGCATGAAGGCTTGAAATGAATCTTCAGGCCGATTCTTTGCAACTGACCTTAGATCAACCACACGAGGTGTCCAAATACCCGCGCGCTTGGTATCTATTGTTTGGGTTGTGTTG
>CAJBHE010000273.1 GCA_903952885.1 uncultured Burkholderiales bacterium | reverse complement strand
TCTTTGCTGTATTGCAACGCGGCTTCAAACGCACTACGGGCCATGCCAATACTTTGCGCGGCAATGCCGATACGGCCGCCTTCCAAAGCAGACAGGGCAATTTTGTAGCCCTCGCCTTCCGCGCCGATCAAGTTCTCGGCGGGGATGCGACAGTTGTCAAAGTTGATTTGCGCGGTATCGCTGCTGTGCTGGCCCAGCTTGTCTTCAAGGCGCGCCACGTTGTAGCCAGGTGCGCTGGTGGGCACGATGAAAGCGCTCATGCCTTTTTTGCCTGCGCCTTTGTCGGTCACGGCAATGACGATGGCCACATGGCCGTTTTTGCCGCTGGTGATGAATTGCTTCACGCCGTTGATGACGTACTCGTCGCCTTCTTTCGTCGCTGTCGTGCGCAGCGCGGAAGCGTCAGAGCCCACATGTGGCTCGGTCAAGCAGAACGCGCCGAGCATGTTGCCTTGCGCCAACTCGGTGAGCCATTGCTTCTTTTGCGCGTCGTTACCGTAGCGCATGAGGATGGCATTCACAGGACAGTTGGTCACGCTGATGGCGGTGCTGGTGCCACCATCGCCTGCAGCGATTTCTTCTAAAACAATGGCGAGCGTGGAATAGTCCAAGCCTGCGCCACCCAAGTCTTCGGGCACGCAAATGCCATAAGCGCCAAGGGCGGCCAAGCCTTTGTGTACTTCGTGCGGGAAGGTGTGTTCTTTGTCCCACTTGGCGGCATTGGGCCACAGCTCTTGCTGTGCAAAATCGCGCACGGCATCGCGAATCATGGTTTGATCGGGGGTGAGCAACATGGCTTTATCCGTTCTGAAATGTGTGTGTGAAAGACGTCACCAAGCAATGGTGCTGCCGTCGTAAGACAAAAACTGCCCCGCGTGTTCGGGCTGGATGTGCGCCAGCGTTTGGCGCATGCGCGTGACAGATTGCTCCGCCGTGAGCGTGGCGTTGGCCCCACCCATTTCGGTTTGTACCCAGCCTGGGTGCATGGCCACCATGCGAGCGCGTGGGTACTCTGGCTGCGAGGTGCGCACCACCATGTTGAGCGCGGCTTTGCTGATGCGGTACAGCGCCGCATCGCTGCTGCGCGTGCCTTGCAAGCTGCCCATCACGCTGCTGATGCAGGCAAACACGCCGTTCGCCGCTTCGACCATCGGTGCGACTTGCGGGATGACCATCATCGCGCCCATGACGTTGGTGTGCATGACGCGGTCAAACGCGTCTTGGGTGGGCGGCGTATTAGCGTCGTTGCGATCCATGACGCCAGCTACGTACAAAGCGGTGTCTAGCTTTTCGCCATCGAGCAACCACTCGAACGAGGTGACGCTGAGCGGCGAGGCTACATCGACGCGCAAGCATTCCGCGCTCAGTGATTGCACGCGATCACGCCCCGCATCGTCACGCGCGGTGGCAATGACACGCCAGCCGTCTGCCACGTATTGGCGAACCAGCTCAAGCCCAATGCCGCGCGACGCGCCGATGATGAGTACGGTAGGCATGTCGAAAACTTAAACGAGTTCGAGCGCGACGGCTGTGCCTTCGCCGCCCCCGATACACAAGGTGGCCAAGCCTTTTTTGAGGCCGCGTGCTTTGAGCGCATGGATGAGCGTGACCATGATGCGCGCACCCGATGCGCCGATGGGGTGACCCAAAGCACATGCGCCACCGTTGAC
The DNA here is from genome assembly GCA_903952885.1 of uncultured Burkholderiales bacterium. GTDB lineage: Bacteria > Pseudomonadota > Gammaproteobacteria > Burkholderiales > Burkholderiaceae_C > Limnohabitans. The sequence goes on along the minus strand of CAJBHE010000273.1, from coordinate 286 downwards.
GTTGACTTTGTCGTGCGACAGGTCGAGTTCTTTCATCAAAGCCATGGGCACCACGGCGAAGGCTTCGTTGATTTCCCACAGGTCCACGTCTTCCACTTTCCAGCCAGCTTTGGCCAAGGCTTTTAGTGTGGCGCCCACGGGAGCAGTGGCAAACCACTCGGGCTCTTGCGCGTGGGTGGCGTGGCTCACGATGCGTGCCAATGGCTTGCAACCCAATTGATTGGCGGTGCTCTCGCGCATCAGCACCATGGCGGCTGCGCCATCGTTGATCGATGAGCTAGAAGCC
>CAJBHE010000272.1 GCA_903952885.1 uncultured Burkholderiales bacterium | reverse complement strand
CTCGTCCATGGTGCTCGTGAGCAAAGACTCAAACACCAAGCCTGTCAATCCAGGTGCTGCATTGCCTTTGAGTGTGAAGGGGTTGTACTTATCAAAGGTCGACAAACGCGATGGCGGCACCAGCACCAGCTCGCCACCTTTGGGGGCAAGTGGGTTGGCATAGTCAAAATTTTTGAAATTAGCGGGATATTTGATGTCACCAAATTGGGCATAAGCATGCCCTGCCCAAGTCGGGCTAGAACACAAAAACACCAACAAAATGAACAAAGTACGCATGCGACAATTCTGCTAGATTTTTTTGGAGAAATTTCATGAATAAAAAAACGGGTTTCCTGTCGGGCAAAAAATTACTAATCACGGGCGTGTTGTCGAACCGTTCTATCGCTTATGGCATCGCCAAAGCTTGCCACGAACAGGGGGCCGAGTTGGCGTTTAGCTACGTGGGTGAGCGCTTCAAGGACCGCATCACTGAGTTTGCTGCAGACTTCAACTCGACACTAATTTTTGATTGCGATGTGGCAAGTGATGACCAAATCACCCAAATGTTCAAAGACTTGGCAGGCCACTGGCCCACGTTTGACGGTTTTGTGCACAGCATTGGCTATGCGACCCGCGAAGCGATCGCGGGCGATTTCTTGGAAGGTTTGTCTCGCGAGGGTTTCGCCATTGCACACGACATCAGCGCTTATAGCTTTCCTGCGATGACCAAGGCTGCGCTGCCTTACTTGAACGACAAATCTGCCGTTCTGACTCTGTCTTACCTTGGCGCCATTCGCACGGTCCCCAACTACAACACCATGGGGTTGGCTAAAGCATCACTCGAAGCGTCTGTGCGCTATACAGCCGAATCTTTGGGCGCTAAAGGCCGCCAGTTGCGCGCCAACGGCATCAGCGCAGGCCCCATCAAAACCCTGGCTGCTAGCGGCATCAAAGGTTTTGGCAAGATTTTGAGCGTGGTGGCTGAGGCCTCACCCATTCGTCGCAACATAACCATTGAAGATGTGGGCAACGTGGCTGCTTTCTTGATGTCTGACTTAGCCGCTGGCGTCACAGCCGAAATTACCTATGTGGACGGCGGATTTAGCCAAGTTGTAGGTGGCATTGCAGAGCCAGTAGGCGAGTAAGCTGGCGCTCCAGGCCACGCGGGTGGCCAATTTTGTGGGCTTCACGCCCCAAGGAGACGACCATGCAACGCCGCGATTTGCTATCACGCTTTTCTCTGGGTTGTTTTGGCTGGCTAGCCGCCACGCCAACCTCTGGATTAGAGAAGCCCGCCCTGTGGCTAGCAAGCCCTTATCAAGGCCATGAAAATCTCAGCGACTATTGGGTGAGCGAAAAATACGACGGCATTCGCGGCTATTGGAATGGCCAACAGCTGCTGAGCCGAAGCGGCAAAGTGCTCAACCCACCTGCTTGGTTTGTGCAAGGCTGGCCCTCGGCTGTATTTGAAGGCGAGCTTTGGGCCGGACTCAGCCAGTTTGAAAAAGCAGCATCCGTCAGTCAACAAAAACAAGCAAATGACAACGAATGGCGCGCCATGCGATTCAAGGTGTTTGACGCCCCCACCCTTGCCAAGACATTCACCGAACGCATTGAAATTTACCAAAACTTGGTCAAGCAAATTGGCAGACCGTGGGTGCAAGCGGTGGCACAAAACCAAATTCAATCACATTCTGCATTAAACACTTTGCTGCAAACCACGGTTCAAGCAGGCGGCGAAGGGTTGGTGCTTCACCGTGGCAACAGCGAGTACCAAAGCGGTCGCAACGAGGATGTGCTGAAAGTCAAGCTACACGAAGACGCCGAAGCCACAGTAGTGGGACACGAAGCAGGCCAAGGTAAAAATGCACAGCGGATCGGTGCATTGTGGGTACAAACACCACAAGGTCTGCTCTTCAAGCTGGGGACGGGCCTCAGTGAAGCCCAAAGAGAAAACCCACCATCCATAGGTCAGTGGGTCACTTATCGTTACCGCGGTTTGACTGACAAAGGCGTGCCGCGGTTTGCCAGTTTTGTGCGTACAAGGCCTGCTGTAGAGCGCTAAAGTCGAAAGCTTAAAGCCAGCTTAGACCTTGACACAGTCTGCGTAGTAGCGCTTCACACCGTCTTCGCCAT
>CAJBHE010000271.1 GCA_903952885.1 uncultured Burkholderiales bacterium | reverse complement strand
CGCACATCCTCGGTTTGAGGTGGCCCTAGAGCGTGCATTGACCGAGCTACTGCAAGGCCGCGCACTCGACACCTTGGGTGGTTTCCCTGCGCCCACATTTGATTTAGAAGAGGCAGCCAGTGCGCCCAACATCGAAATTCACTTTGTGGATTCGAGTGGTGTGATTCACTGGGAGTTCTTGGGTCAAATTCCAGACTACGTGTTTGTCGATTGGAACTTTGCCAACACCACGCCTGAGGACTATGCGTATTGTGTGAAACGCATGCATGACGATGGGTTTGACATTTATATCGCCGACTTCGAGCACTTAGGTGTGTATGCCTGCCGCGTGCTCGTGCCGGGCATGTCTGAGATTTATCCCGTGGATGACCTCGACTTTGAGAACAACAGCATCGCCAACGAGATGCGTGAAGCCATCCTTAATTTGACCGACCTAGACAACGAAGAGTGCTCAGACTTGTTGGCCTCGTTGAATGAGTCCAACTTGGCCGATGAGCGACCTGTGGCGGGCTTGATTGGCATGGCCGCTGATGCAGGCAGCTTTTGGGCAGACTTGCGCGTGGGTGAACTCAAAACCATGTTGGCCTTGGCCTGTGGCGATGAATCAGCCACGGTGGAAGGCTGCGAGTGGATTCGCCACTTCGACCAAATTCCGCAGCAACGCCGCGCCGTTTACGCGTGTATCGAAACCCTGGTGTTGCTCTCCGACCGTGGCGACACCGCGCCTTATGTGGGCGCGATTCGCCAGTTGTTCGGTGCAGGTGTGTTTGAGCAAGCGCATGCGCTGATCATGCAGACAGACCGCTTCATGGGCATTTCAGCGCCGGGCCTGATGATGGATGGCTGCGAGATGCAGCACAAGTTGTGGGAGGCATATGAGAAGGTACAGAGTCTCAAGCTTTAGAGCCCCAAACTTTCCAACACCACAACACCTTTTGGTGTTTGCAACGTGGCCTTTAGGTTGGCCGTGCCTTCTGTCACTGCGACGCGGTTGAGCTCTATCGCGTCATAAGCTAACTGAAGTTTTTCCGCGCTGGGGTGTGTCACCTCAAGGCTTTGCAGCGTCACTCCAGATCGGGTAAGTGTGTTGCGTGGGTGCAGCTTGAGCGGGTCTGTCGCTTCTGGTTTGCCCCATTGAATGAGAGTGGGCATACAGCCGTCAAACAAACGTTGGCCGTCCGCCCGCACCGAGATTTGCCAGTTGAGCGTGCCGCGATTCGTGCGGCGGCTGGCTGCGATTGCGGGTCCACGGTCAATGCCTTGCATGCGAATGGCCATACGGGCGGCTTTGAGGTCGGGTGTGTTGACCACAAAGTGCACCAAGCGGGGCTCTTTGGCCACTGCTTTTTGCAGGGCAGGGTCATCCATGTCGAACCAACGGGTGGGGCAGGCGCGTTTGGGGCGCACGGCATTGGGATCAATCGCGATGATTTCGCAATAGGCCATGGGGTTGGCGGGCGACGCAATTTTGAACAATCGGTTGTGAGTGCCGTAAAGCGTGTGTTCGCCGCCTTGGCTGGGCGTGATGCCCAGT
>CAJBHE010000270.1 GCA_903952885.1 uncultured Burkholderiales bacterium | reverse complement strand
TTTGCCATTTCATTTCTCCAAAGAGCAGTGCCCGTGTACAGGTTTTATGTTTGCACGATGCTGCTGATTCGCCCCGCACGGGTGACAGGGCGGCGCATCGTCGCAGACAGGGGCCGCTTGACGCAGCCCCATGGGGGTTTTTATTTTGCGCGAGCGGCCACGATGGCTTCAGCAACGTTACGAGGGGCTTCAGCGTAATGCTTGAATTCCATCGTGTACGTGGCACGGCCTTGTGACATCGAGCGTAATGTGGTCGAGTAGCCGAACATTTCGGACAATGGCACTTCCGCTTTGATGGCTTTACCACCGCCGACCATGTCGTCCATGCCTTGCACCATGCCGCGACGTGAGGACAAGTCGCCCATCACGCTACCGGCGTAGTCTTCAGGTGTCTCAACTTCCACAGCCATCATGGGTTCCAGAATAACTGGCTGAGCTTTGCGGCAACCTTCTTTGAAACCAAAAATGGCAGCCATCTTGAAGGCCATTTCGTTCGAGTCCACATCGTGGTACGAACCGAAGTGCAGGGTCACCTTGACGTCCACCACGGGGTAGCCAGCCAACACGCCTTGGCCCAAAGCCTCGGTCACGCCTTTTTCCACTGCAGGGATGTATTCGCGAGGAACCACACCGCCCTTGATGGCGTCAACGAACTCAAAGCCTTTGCCAGCTTCTTGAGGCTCAACCTTGAGCACTACGTGACCGTATTGACCCTTACCGCCGGACTGACGCACGAATTTGCCTTCGGCTTCTTCGACTGTCTTGCGGATGGTTTCGCGGTAAGCCACTTGAGGCTTGCCCACGTTGGCTTCAACACCGAATTCACGCTTCATGCGGTCGACAATAATTTCCAAGTGCAATTCGCCCTGGCCACCAATGATGGTCTGGCCCGACTCTTCGTCGGTTTGCACGCGGAAAGAAGGATCTTCTGCCGCCAAACGAGACAAGGCCATGCCCATTTTTTCTTGGTCAGCTTTGGTCTTTGGCTCAACTGCTTGGCGAATCACGGAGTCAGGAAACACCATGCGCTCCAAGGTGATCACGGCTGCTGGATCGCACAAGGTCTCGCCTGTGGTGACGTCTTTCAAACCCACGCAAGCGGCAATGTCGCCCGCACGGATTTCGTCAACTTCTTCACGGTTGTTGGCATGCATTTGCACGATACGACCGATGCGTTCTTTCTTGCCACGCACGGGGTTGTAAACGGTGTCGCCCTTTTTCAGAACGCCAGAGTAAACGCGCACGAACGTCAACTGACCCACGAATGGGTCGGTCATCAACTTGAAAGCCAAGGCCGAGAATTTTTCGTTGTCATCCGCTTTACGGATCACTTCTTTTTCGTCTTCGTCAAAGCCCTTGATGGCTTTCACGTCCAATGGAGAAGGCATCAACTCAAGCACTGCATCCAACATACGTTGAACTCCTTTGTTCTTGAACGCTGTACCGCACAACATAGGCTGGATTTCGCTGTTAATGGTACGCACACGCAGACCGTGCGTGATTTCTTCTTCCGTCAAGTCACCTTCTTCGAGGTACTTGTTCATCAACTCTTCAGAGGCTTCAGCCGCAGCTTCCACCATCTTTTCGCGCCACTCTTTTGCCAATTCCACCAAGTTGGCTGGGATCTCTTCGAAAGTGAACTTCATACCTTGAGACGCTTCGTCCCAAATGATGGCTTTCATCTTACGGAGGTCAACCACGCCGGTGAAGTTGTCTTCAGCGCCGATTGGGATCACGATGGGCACAGGATTGGCCTTGAGGCGCAATTTCATCTGTTCCACAACTTTGAAGAAGTTGGCACCAGTGCGGTCCATCTTGTTCACAAAGGCCAAACGTGGTACTTTGTATTTGTTGGCCTGACGCCACACGGTTTCAGACTGGGGCTGTACGCCGCCAACCGCACAGTAGACCATGCAAGCACCGTCGAGCACGCGCATGGAACGCTCAACTTCAATCGTGAAGTCAACGTGACCAGGGGTGTCGATGATGTTGATGCGGTGGTCTTCAAAAGAGCCATCCATGCCCTTCCAAAAACAGGTGGTGGCAGCAGAAGTGATCGTAATGCCACGCTCTTGCTCTTGCTCCATCCAGTCCATGGTGGCAGCGCCATCATGCACTTCACCGATCTTGTGGTTCACACCGGTATAAAAAAGAATACGCTCAGTCGTGGTGGTTTTACCAGCGTCAATGTGCGCTGAAATACCAATGTTGCGATAGCGCTCAATGGGGGTATTGCGAGCCATTTTTTACCTTTGAATTTAGAAGCGGAAGTGGCTGAATGCCTTGTTGGCTTCGGCCATGCGGTGAACTTCGTCACGCTTTTTCATAGCACCGCCACGGCCTTCGGAGGCTTCCAACAATTCGTTGGCCAAGCGCAAAGCCATGGACTTCTCACCGCGCTTGCGAGCGGCTTCTTTCAACCAACGCATGGACAAAGCCAAGCGACGGACAGGGCGAACTTCAACGGGCACCTGGTAGTTAGCACCACCCACGCGGCGGGATTTAACTTCCACCATGGGCTTGACGTTGTTGATGGCCACATTGAACAACTCGAGCGGATCTTTGCCCGATTTTTGTTCGATTTGTTGCAAGGCACCATAAATGATGCGCTCGGCAACGGCTTTCTTGCCGCCTTCCATGATCACGTTCATGAATTTAGACAACTCGACATTGCCGTACTTTGGATCCGGCAGGATTTCACGTTTAGGGACTTCGCGACGACGTGGCATATTTCACCTCTTATTTGCTTCAGTTGGCATCTTATTCAGACACCGCAAAAACCATATGGTTTTTACTTACTCGACCCACAGCGGGTCACTACGCTGACTCACCGCGCCACGCGGTAAACAGCACCTTTTTGGTCAAACGACCGATTACTTACTTAGCCTTGGGCTTTTTAGCGCCGTACTTGGAACGCGATTGCTTACGGTCTTTGACACCTTGCAAATCGAGCGAACCGCGCACGATGTGGTAACGCACACCTGGCAAGTCTTTGACACGACCGCCGCGCACGAGCACAACACTGTGCTCTTGCAAGTTGTGGCCTTCACCGCCGATGTACGAAATCACTTCGAAACCGTTGGTCAAGCGAACTTTGGCGACTTTTCGCAGCGCAGAGTTAGGCTTCTTAGGCGTCGTGGTGTACACACGGGTGCACACGCCACGGCGCTGTGGAGAGTTTTGCATCGCAGGGCTTTTGGACTTGATCGTTTCGACCTCGCGCCCCTGACGCACCAATTGATTGATGGTTGGCATTGTTTGTAACGTCCCTAAACGTTGGAATAAAAAGAAAACGTGAAACCCTTCGGAATTTCCGAAAAGCCTTCTAGTGTATCAGCATCGCTGGCACTAAGCAAATTTAGCCCGAAATGCCTCAACCAGCGCTTACTTGACCCATAAACGCACGGTGTCCCATGAGCGGCCCATAAAGCCCGCTTGCTCCACGGTTTCCAGCACCAGCAATGGGACATCCGCGAGAGGTTTTTGGTCCAAAGTGACCTTCAAGACGCCCACGGCTTGACCACGGTTGAGAGGCGCCACCAAAGGCTCAGGGCGAGCAACTTGGGTTTGAATGCGGCCAGCAGCGCCTGCTGGCACGGCCACCACGATAGGAGCGAAGCGGCCAAGTTTGACTTGGCCGCCACGACCCTTCCACACGTTGGGCACCACCACGGCTTGGTTGGCATCAAAAAGCTTGATGGCATCGAACGCGGTGTAACCCCAGTTCAGCAGCTTTTGCGACTCGGTAGCGCGCGCGTTCTCGCTTGATGCACCCAACACGATGGACAACAGGCGGCGCTGACCCACGCTTGGTGCTTCGCGCTTGGCCGTCGCAATCAAGCAAAAGCCTGCAGCATCGGTATGGCCTGTTTTCAAGCCATCCACACTGGGGTCGCGAAACAAAAGCAAGTTACGGTTGGTTTCATTGCTGGCAGGTGTGCCGGGATAACGGTATTTTTTAATGGCGTAGTAGCCTACGTAATCAGGAAAGTCCTGCATCAAGCGGCCAGCCAAAATGCTCAGGTCACGCGCGGTGGTCATGTGGCCAGGCTCGGTCAAGCCTTCTGGATTTTTATAGCCGGTTGATTTCATGCCCAACACTTTGGCCTGGGCATTCATCATTTGAACAAAGTGCTCCACAGTACCGCCAACACCTTCAGCCAGCGCCATCGTCGCATCGTTGCCCGACTGCACAATCATGCCTTTGATGAGGTCTTCGACGGGCACTTTCATTTTGGGGTCGACGAACATGCGAGAGCCTGGCATCTTCCATGCGCGCTCACTGACGCCAAAAGTTTGTTGCAGGCTGATCTTTTTAGCCTTGAGCGCATCAAACACTATGTAAGCCGTCATGAGCTTGGTCAGCGAAGCCGGCTCAATCGGCTTGTCTGCATCCAACTCAGCCAGCGTTTGCTGGGCCGTCAAGTCCACCAGCAAATAGGCGCGTGCGGCAATTTCAGGCGGCTGCGGCACTTGGGCATGCGCTTGGAGCACGCCAAGCCATACCATCAAAAAGCCGATGAATGTCGTACGCAGGAATCGTGTCATGGCTGTCTTCAAGTGAAAAGGGAGTCAAAGAACTGTGAGTGGTGCACATGCGAGCGCCCTTGAGGG
>CAJBHE010000269.1 GCA_903952885.1 uncultured Burkholderiales bacterium | reverse complement strand
TTGTTTTAGAAGAAATCGCCGCAGGCGATGGTGGCACCAGCACTGCGATCAGCGTGACCAACTGCCCAGTGAATGCCATCCTCATGCGCTATGGCAATGATGCGCAAAAGAAGCAATGGCTCACCGAATTGGCGCAAGGCAACATGCTCGGCGCGTTTTGCTTGACCGAGCCACATGTGGGCTCTGACGCTTCCGCGCTGCGCACCACCGCCACCAAAGAAGGCGACGAATACGTCATCAACGGCGTGAAGCAGTTCATCACCAGCGGTAAAAACGGCCATGTGGCCATCGTCATCGCAGTGACCGACAAAGGCGCAGGTAAAAAAGGCATGAGCGCCTTCATCGTGCCCACCCGCACGCCGGGCTATATGGTGGCGCGTCTGGAAGACAAGCTGGGCCAGCACAGCAGCGACACCGCGCAAATCAACTTTGACAACTGCCGCATCCCCGCTGAGAACTTGATTGGTGCGGAAGGCGAGGGCTACAAAATTGCCTTGTCTGCTTTGGAGGGCGGCCGTATCGGTATTGCCGCACAAAGCATTGGCATGGCCCGCAGTGCGTTTGAAGCAGCGTTGCATTACAGCAAAGAACGCGTGAGCTTTGGCACTGCCATCTTCAACCACCAAGCGGTGGGCTTTCGTTTGGCCGATTGCGCCACGCAGCTCGAAGCCGCTCGTCAGCTCATGTACCACGCCGCTGTGTTGCGCGATGCCGGCTTGCCGTGTTTGCAAGAAGCGGCGATGGCCAAACTCTTTGCCAGTGAAACAGCAGAGCAGGTGTGCAGCGTGGCTATCCAAACCTTGGGTGGCTACGGTGTGGTGAGTGATTTTCCTGTGGAGCGCATTTACCGCGACGTGCGCGTGTGCCAAATTTACGAAGGCACCAGCGACGTGCAAAAAATCATCATCCAACGGGCGTTGGCTTAAGTTACAAGAAAGTAAGTTGCATGACTGTTTTGCACTCCCAGCTCAATCCGCGCTCTGCCGATTTCGCGGCCAACGCTGCCGCCATGCGCACCGTGGTGGACGACCTCAAAGCCCACCTCGAAAAAATTGTGGCTGGTGGCGAAACAGAGTCAAGCAAGGCCGCACGTGCCAAACACACCGCACGCGGCAAACTGCTGCCCCGCGACCGCGTGCACATGTTGCTCGACCCTGGGGCGCCGTTTTTAGAGGTGGCTCCACTCGCCGCGCTCAACATGTACAACAACGATGCACCTTGCGCGGGCTTGATCGTTGGCATCGGCCGTGTCAGCGGGGTGGACTGCATGATCGTGTGCAACGACGCCACGGTGAAGGGCTGCACGTATTACCCGCTCACAGTCAAGAAGCATTTGCGCGCGCAAGAAATCGCGCAGCAAAACAACCTGCCTTGCATTTACTTGGTCGACTCAGGCGGGGCCAACTTGCCCAACCAAGACGAGGTGTTTCCTGATCGCGACCACTTTGGCCGCATCTTCTTCAACCAAGCCAACATGAGCGCCCAAGGGATTGCGCAAATCGCGGTGGTCATGGGCAGTTGCACGGCCGGTGGCGCGTATGTGCCGGCCATGAGCGATGAAACCATCATTGTGAAAAACCAAGGCACCATTTTCTTGGGTGGTCCACCTTTGGTGAAGGCCGCCACCGGAGAAGTGGTGACGGCCGAAGACCTGGGGGGTGGCGATGTGCACACACGCCTGTCGGGTGTGGCCGACCACTTGGCGCAAAACGATGTGCATGCGTTGGCGTTGGCGCGCCAATGCGTGAAAAGCCTCAACGCGCAAAAGCAACCCAACATAGCCACGCATGCGCCTGTGCCGCCAAAGTACGACGCGCAAGAGTTGTATGGCGTCATCCCCACAGATACACGCAAG
>CAJBHE010000268.1 GCA_903952885.1 uncultured Burkholderiales bacterium | reverse complement strand
GCGAAGGCGTCCACGTCCAAGCCGGAAGCAATGGCGGTCTTCACATACTCTTTGCCATCGGCCAAGGTGAACGCCAATTCCAGTGCTTGGTTAGCACCGGCTTCTTGCATGTGGTAGCCCGAAATCGAGATCGAGTTGAACTTGGGCATGTGTTTGGCGGTGTAGCCAATGATGTCGCCAATGATCTTCATCGACGGCTCGGGCGGGTAAATGTAGGTGTTGCGCACCATGAACTCTTTCAGAATGTCGTTCTGAATCGTTCCAGACAACAACTCTTGGCTCACGCCCTGCTCTTCAGCCGCTACCACGTAGCCAGCCAGCACGGGCAACACAGCGCCGTTCATGGTCATGGAGACCGACACTTTGTCCAACGGAATTTCATTGAACAAGATCTTCATGTCTTCGACCGAGTCTATGGCCACACCGGCCTTGCCAACGTCGCCCGTCACACGGGGATGGTCAGAGTCGTAGCCACGGTGGGTGGCCAAGTCAAACGCCACCGACACGCCTTGGCCACCCGCTGCCAATGCTTTGCGATAAAACGCGTTGGATTCTTCAGCGGTGGAGAAACCGGCGTATTGGCGAATCGTCCAAGGACGCACCGAATACATGGTGGCTTGTGGGCCGCGCACATAAGGCTCAAATCCGGGTAAGGTGTTGGCGTAGGGGAGGTTTTGGGTGTCCTCCGCGGTGTACAGCGGCTTGACGCTGATACCGTCTAAAGTCTTCCAATTCAGGGTGTTGACGTCGCCGCCTGGGGCTGATTTAGCAGCGGCTTTGGCCCATGCTTCTAGGTTACCGGCGTTGAATTCAGTTGGCTTTTGGCTCATGGCAAATCACTCTTGAAGGGGGGTGCATCGATCAAAGAAACCCAAGCTTAGCCTAGGGTTTTGATCTGTTACAGAATCATATCATTTATAATTATTGATTCAAAATATTGTCTCAGCTTACAATTCGAGTCCATGTCCGCTGTCACCCTCACCCCTCGCGCCCTGTATGAAGAAGTTGCCGAATTGCTTCGACAACGCATTTTTGCGGCTGAATTAGAGCCAGGCAGCTGGATTGACGAGATGCGTTTGGCCGAGGAATACGGCATCAGCCGCACGCCCATGCGCGAGGCGCTCAAGGTGCTGGCCGCTGAAGGTTTGGTGACCATGAAGGTGCGACGCGGCGCTTACGTGACCGAGGTCAATGAGAAAGACCAACGTGACGTGTACCACTTGCTCTCTTTGTTGGAATCAGACGCTGCAGGAGTGGTGGCCTCTGAGGCCACAGCCGAACAACTACAAGACTTACAAGCCCTGCATGACGAACTGACGTTGGCAAAACCAGACCGTGAGAAGTTCTTTGAAGTGAACGAACGTTTTCACATGCGTTTGCTAGAAATCGCTAATAACCGTTGGCGCGACCAAATGGTGGCGGACCTGCGCAAGGTGATGAAGCTCAACCGCCACAACTCGCTGTTTAAAAGTGGCCGACTCGAAGAGTCGCTCAAAGAGCACCAAGCCATCATGGATGCGTTGATGGCGCGCAACGCTCCGCTCAGTGCGCAGCGCATGAGCGAACACTTTGCCAACGGCCTAGAGGCTGCGAGCTAACTCACCAACGGTCAGTTCGTCTCGGCTGGATGTTCTGCGCCACGGGCCAAAGCCTCTCGCGCAAGCTTGAGCACCTCACGTGGGGGCAAGGGTTTGAGCTTGTGGTTGCTCCATGTTTGTCGCCACAAACGCGCACCGCGTTGGCCATGGAACAAGCCCAGCATGTGTCTCGCAATCGGATACCAAGGGCAACCGTCTTCGGCGTAGGCACGCTCCATGTAGGCGACCATCGCCTCTTCCACCGCTTCGCGGCTGAGTATGTCGTGTGGGTCGTTGTAAAACTCAGCATCCCACGTGGTCATCAGCCACGGGCGGTAATAGGCTTCGCGTCCCAACATCACACCATCGACATGCTGTAAATGCTCGGCCATTTGCGCGTTGGTGGTGATGCCGCCGTTGATGGCGATGATCAAATTAGGAAAGTCTTTTTTCAGCTGGTAACCCAGCTCATAGCGCAGCGGCGGAATTTCGCGGTTTTCTTTGGGGCTCAAGCCATCGAGCCACGCATTACGCGCATGCACGATGAACACCTTGCAGCCCGCATCGCTGACCGTACCCACAAAGTCTCGCACAAAGTCGTAGCTCTCAATGCGGTCAATGCCAATGCGGTGCTTCACCGTCACAGGAATGCTCACCACATCCATCATGGCTTTCACGCCATCAGCCACTGTGCGTGGCTCGTTCATCAAACACGCCCCAAATGCGCCACGCTGCACACGGTCTGACGGGCAACCGCAGTTGAGGTTGATTTCGTTATAGCCCCACTGTTCGCCCAGCTTCGCGCCGTGCGCCAAATCAGCCGCGTCGCTGCCGCCCAGCTGCAAAGCCACAGGATGCTCTTCGGCGTTGAAACGCAAATGTCGTTGTGTGTCGCCATGACGAAGCGCACCCGTGGTGACCATCTCGGTGTAGAGCAAAGTGTTGCGGCTGAGCAGGCGATGGAAGTAGCGGCAATGGCGATCCGTCCAATCCATCATCGGGGCAACTGAGGTGCGCCAAAGCGAGGCATCGGGAAAATTCATGGGGCGATTATCCCGACTTCTTTAGCAACCCCAATGCGGGGCACTCCGTCGTCGCTCGTTCAGCTGGCAAGCGCCTCGCGAATCGACTGCGTGGCCACGTCTTCCAGCCAACCAAAATCCATGTGCTGGTGGGCTTCGCAAATGAACCACGGCTCGCGCGAGTCGGGTTCGAGCATCACGCCACGCGCAATCAAGGCCCACGCAAACTTGCGGAACAGATCGCTGTTGGTGACGCGCCAGTCGCGGTAGTTGGTGGGCACGGTGGCACTGAAGTGAATGCCAAACATCGCAGGCGGTCCTGCAAAGGCATGTTCCAAACCTACCGCTGTGAACACACGGCCCAGCACGGCTTGAATCTGCTCACCGGCATGGTTGATGGTTTGCTGTGCGTTGGTCTCCGTCAAAATTTTGAGCGTCGCATGTGCAGCACTGAGCGCTACCAAGTTGCCCGTGTACGTACCGCCATGCACCACGCCGCCGGCGTGCGAACCCACCACATCCATCACATGAGCTTTGCCGCCGAAGGCCGCGACTGGGTAGCCGTTGCCCATGGCTTTGGCATAGGTGGTGAGGTCGCCGTGGATGCCATACAACTCCTGCGCCCCTCCCTTTGCGACGCGAAAGCCTGATTTCACTTCGTCAATGATGAGCACCGTGCCGTGCTGCGTGCACAGATCGCGCAAGCGTTGCAGCCATTCTTGGGTGGCGGCCACGCTGCCGGCGTTGCCAATGATGGGCTCAATCACCACACAGGCCAAGGTGTCACCTTGTTTGGCAAACAAGTTTTCTAAAGCTTCAAAGTCGTTGTGGCTGATGATGCTCAGCAAGTCACGGCTGCGCTCTGGAATGCCGCCGCCAAAGGGAATAACTTTAGGTGCAACGTGGCTGCCTGGCTGCCAACGCTCGATGTCTGACTTCCACATCATCTCGTCGTACAAGCCGTGGAAAGAGCCTTCCACGATCGCCACGCGGTCGCGTTGGGTGTAGCCACGCGCGGTGCGCACTGCGCCCATCACCGCCTCTGTGCCCGAGTTAGCAAAGCGCATCTTGTCAATGTTGGGGCACAGGGCTTTGACTTGCTTGACCACAGTTGTGTCGAGTTCGGTCGAGAAACCCGACAACGTGCCGCGTTGGGTGATTTGCTCAATCACTGCGTTGTCCACGCGCTCATCGCGGTAGCCCAAAATGATGGGGCCGTAGCCTAAGCGAAAGTCCACATAGGTTTTGCCGTCCACGTCCGTCAACGTGCAGCCTTTAGCGCTGGCGATAAAAACGGTATCTTTTTCACCCCAATAGCGGTAGTTTTCGGCCACGCCTTGCGGCATGTGCAAATGGGCTTCGGCAAGTAATCGAGATTGATTCTTCATGGTCGCAGCATGTGTCCCACACGCTCTTCTAAAAGTTTCACCACATGCAGCTCGGCCGCTTCAGGACCGTAGGTAGCCATGGCTTGTTGGAACAACTGTTGCGCCATGCCGCCCATGGGCAAGTCGTAGCCTTGGGATTTGGCAATGCCATTGATGAGGCCCAAATCTTTGCAGCACAAGGCCAGCGAAAAACTGGGGTCGTAGTGACCGGCAAAGATGGACGGCACATCGTGCTCAGCCACCCAGCTGTTGCCAGCGCTTGACTTGATGGCTTCCCACACGGTGTGTAGCGGAATACCAGCCTTGGCGCCCAACATCAAACCTTCGCCAATGGCCGCTGCGCTGACAAACCACAACAAGTTGGTGAGCAGCTTGATGGTCGCGCCGTTGCCTGGCTCGCCGACGTGAAAGATTTTTTCGCCGATGACGTCAAAGATGGGTTTGTGTTTTTCAAAGGTGGCTGAGTCGCCGCCCACAAAAATAGACAAGCGGCCCAAGGCCGCCATGTCCACCGCGTTGGTGACGGGCGCTTCTAAAAAGCCCACGCCTTTGCTGTTGGCCAAAGCCACCAACTGGCGTACCAACTCCACGGCGCTGGTGGAAGTGTCAATCACGGTGGCGCCCGCTTTGATGTGGGCCAACACACCCTGCTCGCCCAACATGACCTCGCGCACTTGCACGGGGCCTGGCAGCGAAGCCATCACCACATCAGCGTGTGCCGCACCTTCGGCCAAGCTGCCCACCCAAGTCGCACCCAAGGCAATCAAGTTCTCAGCCTTGGCACGGGACACATCAAATACGCTGACGGAGTAACCCGCCTTCACCAAGTTGGTCGCCATGGGGTTGCCCATGTTGCCCACGCCAATGAAAAACAACTTTGGTTTTGCAGCGCTCATTAGTTCACCTTTTTGAACTGCAAAAAGAGCTGATTGGCATCTTTCTCTGCTACGAACTCAAACCCATAGGCCCCCATGAGCTCTTGCGCTTGGGCAAAGGTGTAGGTGCGATAGTGAACAGTTTGATCCATCACCTTGTGGTCACCATCTTGCAAGTAATAGTGCTTGGTGAAACCAATGTCGGTGGGGTCAATTTTTTGCGAATACGTCATACCATTGGAAATGACCGTTTCGTAGTCGTGGTGCGGGCCTTGAATACCCAACAACAAGGTGCTGCCCACTGCCATGTGTTTAGCCAAATGCTCGAACCCCAATTCATTGGCGTGCGCATCTGCAATGTGGCTGACCAAGAAGGGCTCTTTGTCGCCGTCAATTACAAAGTACCAAACGCCTCCATAAGAGAAAGCCAATTCGTGCTTTTCATCCAAGGCCAACTCGGTGATGTTTTGCTGAGAAAGCGACACAGTGGGAAACGAGGCCAATCGCTTATGCGCGATCGACAACATGGGCTCGGTCAAATCGATGCCCGTAATCGGTAACATGGGCTGGCGTTTGGCCAGCTCTTCCAAGATCAAACCGGTGCCACAACCAATTTCTAAAACATTGCGCTGGGGATGATGGGCCACAAGGCTGTCCACAATTTTTTCATAATCGTAGTAACCAGAGGTCATGATTACATCGTAGTAACCCGCCATATTTGTGTAATCGCCCATGATCCTCCGGCATTTTTGCCATATTTGTTATTAATTTAGACACTTTATCAAAATTTTGTGACGGGTTAACACCTACACCCATGGGCCAACAAAAAGGCCGCAGATGAATCTGCGGCCTTTGTGGATTCAAACACAACGCCAGAGGCGTGATGCATTAACCCATGTGCAAGCCACCGTTGACAGCAAAGTCAGCGCCTGTGGTGTAACCACCATCTTCACTGGCCATCCACGCAATGATGGAGGCGATTTCGCTAGGCTTACCCAAACGCTTGACGGGTACTGTGGCCACGATCTTTTCCAGCACATCAGGACGAATGGCGTTGACCATGTCTGTGCCGATGTAGCCAGGTGACACGGTATTAACCGTCACGCCTTTGGTGGCCAGCTCTTGGGCCAAAGCCATGGAGAAACCATGCATACCCGCCTTAGCAGCCGAGTAGTTGGTTTGACCCGCTTGGCCTTTTTCACCGTTCACCGATGAGATGTTGATGATGCGGCCCCAGCCGCGCTCCACCATGTCGGGCACGACTTGTTTGGTCACGTTGAACATGGAGTCGAGGTTGGTGCTCATCACTGCGCTCCAGTCCTCGCGGGTCATCTTCAAGAACATGCGGTCCTTGGTGATGCCAGCGTTGTTGACCAACACGTCGATGGGTCCGTGATCGGCTTTGGCTTTGGTGAAAGCCTCCACGGTCGAGTCCCAATCGCCGACGTTGCCGACGGATGCATAAAAGGTGTAACCCAAAGCTTTTTGCTCGTCCAACCACTTCACAAAGTCACGCGTGGGGCCGCAGCCTGCGATGACCTTGAAGCCTTCTTTTTGAAGGCGTTGACAAATGGCGGTTCCAATGCCACCCATCCCCCCTGTGACGTACGCTACTTTTTGGCTCATTTTTTGTCTCCTGATGGATGAGTTTTTTTGGTGAAAGAAATCTGAATTAACGCTTGATCAGCGCTTTTTATTAACGTTCAAGTGCCAACGACACGCCCATGCCGCCACCGATACACAGCGCGGCCAGGCCCTTCTTAGCATTGGTGCGCTGCATTTCATGCAACAGGGTCACCAAAATGCGGCAGCCTGATGCGCCGATAGGGTGACCAAGGGCAATCGCGCCACCGTTAACGTTGACCTTGGCTGGGTCGATGTCCAGCTGTTGGTTGACCGCACACGCTTGTGCTGCAAAGGCTTCGTTGAGTTCAAACAGGTCCACATCAGCGGCTTTCCAGCCCGCACGCTCCAAAGCTTTACGAGATGCAGACACGGGGCCCATGCCCATGATTTTGGGATCCAAGCCACTCGTGCCAAATGCCGCGATGCGGGCCAGTGGCGTAAGGCCCAGGGCAGCGGCTTTCTTGGCTGACATCACCACCACAGCAGCCGCACCGTCGTTGATGCCTGATGCGTTGCCAGCCGTTACAGAGCCCGCTTTATCAAACGCTGGACGCAAGCCAGCCAAAGCTTCGGCGGTGGTTTTTTTGTTGATGTATTCGTCGGCATTGAAGGCGATGGGGTCGCCTTTGCGCTGTGGAATGTTGACGGTCACGATTTCGTCTGCAAACTTGCCTGCGTCTTGTGCGGCAGTGGCTTTTTGTTGGCTGGCCAAAGCCAAAGCGTCTTGCATGTCGCGTGTGATGTGGAATTCTTTGGCCACGTTCTCAGCCGTGATGCCCATGTGGTACTGGTTGTACACGTCCCACAAGCCATCCACGATCATGGTGTCAATCATGTTCCAGTTGCCCATGCGTTGGCCATCACGCGAGCCCAACAGCACATGGCCCGAAGCGCTCATGTTTTCTTGACCACCGGCCACCACGATGTCGCTGTCGCCATAAGCAATAGCTTGCGCAGCCAACATGACAGACTTCAAACCAGAGCCGCACACGGCGTTGATGGTGAGCGCAGGCACACCGTGGGGAACGCCTGACTTCATCAAGGCTTGACGTGCAGGGTTTTGGCCCACACCTGCTGCCAACACTTGACCCATGATGACTTCGCCCACCAGAGAAGGATCGACCTTGGCGCGCGCCAAAGCCTCGCGAATGACGATGGAGCCCAGCTCAGTGGCTGCAATTTTGGCGAGTGAACCCCCAAACTTACCCACTGCGGTGCGTGCGGCTGAAACGATGACGATGTCTTCCATGTTGTCTCTCCCAAGAAAAATTGAAAAGTTAATTGCTTGAACGTTCTTTGACGTAGCGGCCAGGAGCCGCTTCGATTGCTTTGTGCTTGCCTCGGCCATACGTCTTGGGCGCTGCAATTTGTTTGCCTGCGTGTGTTTTGAGCCATCCTGACCAGTCGGTCCACCAGCTGCCTGCGTGTTCTTTGGCTTTGCCCATCCATTGATCGGCATCTTTGGGGAAACTGGTCTCGCTGCCCGTCCAGTAGCAGCGCTTGTTGGCTGAGGGCGGGTTAATCACGCCAGCAATATGACCGGATGCCCCCATGACAAAACGCTTTTTACCGGGGAACACTTGCGTGCTGGCGTAGGCGCCGCCGATGGGCACGATGTGGTCTTCACGTGAGCCATAGATGTACAACGGCATGTCCACTTTGCGCAGGTCAATCTTGACGCCGCACACCTTGGCTTTGCCTGGCTTGATAAGGTTGTTCTCCAAGTAGGTGTTGCGCAAGTACCAGGCATACATGGGGCCGGGCAAGTTGGTGGAATCGCTGTTCCAGTAAAGCAAGTCAAACGGTGGCGGTGTTTCGCCTTTGAGGTAGTTGCCCACCACGTAGTTCCACACCAAATCATTGGGACGCAAAAAGCTGAAGGTCGACGCCATGTCTTTGCCCTTCATCAGCCCGCCATCTGCAAACTGGCCTTCGCGGTACTTGACAAAGGCTTCGTCAATGAATACATCCAGCACACCCGAGTCAGAGAAATCGATCAATGTGGTCAGCAAGGTGGCGCTGGCCACTGGCTTTTCACCTCGCGCAGCCAACACCGCCAAGGCGTTGGACAGGATGGTGCCGCCCACACAAAAACCCAAGGCATTGATTTGTGGAACGCCACCAATGTCTTGCACCACTTGGATGGCTTGGATAACCACGTCTTCCACGTAGTTGTCCCAAGTGGTGTTGCGCAGGCTCTCATCCGGGTTACGCCAGCTCACCACAAACGTGCGATGACCTTGGGCCACGGCATAACGGATGAGTGAGTTTTCGGGTTGCAAGTCCAAGATATAAAACTTGTTGATGCAAGGCGGCACAAACAAGAATGGGCGCTCGTACACCTTGGCCGTGAGTGGTTTGTATTCGAGCAATTGGAAGAACTCATTTTCAAACACCACTTTGCCTTCAGTAGTGGCCACGTTTTTGCCCACCTCAAACAAGCGCTCGTCGGTCATCGACACATGGCCTTGCTGCAAGTCGTGCAACAGGTTTTGGATGCCCTTGGAGATGCTCTCGCCCTTGGTGTCAATCGCTTTTTGCTGCGCTTCAGCGTTGAGTGCCAAATAGTTACTGGGGGCAGCCGCAGCAGCCCATTGCTCGACGGCAAATTGAATGCGGGCTTTGGTTTTGGGGTCGGTCTCGGCGGCGTCGGTGAGCTCCATCATGGTGCGGGTGTTGAGTAAGTAAGCAGCGGCGGTGAACGCGGCCATGGGGTTGTTCGCCCATGCCTCCCCTTTGAAACGGCGGTCTTTGACCTCAGGCTTGCCTTGCAGGCTTTGGTTCCACAGCGCGGTGGCTTCTTCGAAGTATTGCTTTTGCAGGGCTTCGAGTTTGTCGAGAGAAAAGCTCAGAGCAGGTGCTTTTGCGTCTGCGGCTCCCATTGTTTGAAATGAGGCCATGGCTTTCAGCCAGCTATCCCCTAGGCTCTTGAGGGCCGCATTCTGATCCATTACTAACTCCTATACAGTCGCTGTTGTCTTTTGACCTGTCACCAGTATGTCAGTGAATTCCCCTCTAACTTCTGACAAAAATCAAACACAAGAGAAAACCCCTAGATGTATTTGGTCCTGATCGCTTGGATTTACGTGGCTTTGATGATGGCCATCGCCGAAGCCACAAGCCCCGTGGGCTCTTTGCTTGGCGCGGCCTTTACTTTTCTGCTGTACGGCGTGTTACCCATGAGCGTGGTGGGCTACATCATGGGTTCGCCTGCGAGACGACGTGCCATCAAGGCCAAAGAGGCGGCTGAACGAGGGGCAAACCTTGACGCCAATGTTCAGCTTACCCAAGAGAACGACGTTAACTCAGTTGCGCCAAATACACACAGCGAATCTTCCAGTGACACCGTCACGCCTGTACGAAAAGAGCCGTGAGCTTTGTTGCACGGTGCACCAGTCGGGTGTGCTGTTGTTGCCAGCTACCGAGGTGACGCCCAAGGCCGCTAGACGCAGGCGTGCCAAGCCCGCCAAGTCTGCCAGCCATTTGCCTGCCTGTACAGGGTGAGGTTTGAAACATCGCTGGGCTTGCACAGACTCTGCGGCTGCCCCTGAAGTGAAAGCCAAATGCACATCGTCTCCCACCTCAAACGCATTTGGCCCAATGCATGGACCTAACCAGACCCGCACTTGCGTGCCACCCACACCCGCTTGGCGGCAAAGCGTCTGAACGGTTTGCTCAATCACCCCAGCCGCCAGGCCACGCCAACCCGCATGTGCAGCTGCAACTACCTGCCCCGCATCATCGGTGAACAACAGTGGCAAGCAATCGGCCACCATGATGGTGCACGCCAAGTGTGCCTCTTGGGTAATGCATGCATCTGCCAGCGTGGCATGGGGCGTGGCTGCAATGAGCTGAACCACATCCACACCATGCACCTGCCTTAAAAACACAGCCCTCGCACCGCCTAGCTGTGCTTGCAGCAAGGCTCGGTTGGAGGTCACGGCGTGCGAATCGTCACCCACATGGTCGCCAAGGTTGAAGTGATCAAACGGCGCCTTGGACATGCCCCCCACACGCGTGGTGCACACCGCATGCACCCCTGCTGGCAGCGCCCAATCCATGGGCCAAAGCAAGGGCTTAGGCAATGAAGAAGCTGCAGTGTCAATTGGGCTTTGCATAGGGATGAAGGATATCCCGAACACGCGCTTGGAATGAGCTCGGTAACGGTAGACTTGGAGACAGTTTCAACTCATCACACAACCCTCATGATTCTCGAACTTGCTGATATCCGCATTCACCCAGGTCAACAAGCTGCTTTTGACGAAGCCATCCAACGTGGTGTGGACACCGTCATCGCCCACGCCAAAGGTTTTGAAGGCTACAAAATCAACCGAGGCGTTGAGTCACCCGAGCGCTATGTGCTGCAAATTTTCTGGACCACCCTGGAAAACCACACGGTGGACTTCCGCGAGTCGCCGGCCTTCACCGAGTGGCGTGCCATTGTTGGCCCCTTCTTCGCTCAGCCACCTATGGTGGAGCACTTTGAGCTCGTGAGCAAATCACACGGCTAATACTCATGCTGCACCGCCCGCTCATCCAACATTGCAAGTCATGCGGCAGCGCGGTGACCTATCGCTTGCCCGACGATGGCGACACGCGTGAGCGTGCGGTGTGCAACGCCTGTCAAACCATCCACTACGAAAACCCTCTCAACGTGGTGGGCACGGTGGCAGTGTGGGGCAACCAAGTGCTCCTGTGCAAACGCAACATCGAGCCGCGCTTGGGCAAGTGGACACTTCCAGCGGGCTTCTTGGAACTTAACGAAACTGTGGCTGAAGGTGCAGCACGTGAAACCGTTGAAGAAGCGGGTGCGCAGTTTGAAATGCTAGAGCTGTTCGCATTGATGAACGTCACTCGCGTCGGGCAAGTGCATTTTTTCTACCGTGCTCAACTGACCAGCGACAAATTTGACCCCGGCCATGAAACGCAAGAAGCGCGTTTGTTTGCCGAGCATGAAATTCCCTGGGACGAAATCGCGTTTCGCACGGTCAAAGAAACTCTGCAGCACTACTTTGCAGATGCAAAACGTGGAAAGTTTGAGTTGCACCAAGTCGACATTGTTTAAAGTACTTCAAACACGCAAAAAAAAAAATAGGGTTGGTAACTTTCGTTACCCACCCTTGGTCATTTTGGTCGGTGTGAAAGGATTCGAACCTTCGACCCCTTGCACCCCATGCAAGTGCGCTACCAGGCTGCGCCACACACCGAATCAGGTTTCATTATAACGCTTACTCAGTGAAGCTCAGAGAGCAACTCGCGAATTTGCGAGAGTTCTTTGCGCAGCGTTTGCAAGGCTTCATCGTTACTGGACAAGGCAAGCGGCGGCAATGAGGTGTGGGTTATAGGCGCATCATCCAAGTCGTGAGGCAATTCATCATCGTCGATGAAATCGGCATCACTCAATTCACCGCCCGCACGCCTAGCTTCGCGGTCTAAATGCACCAGCTCTTGCAATTTGTTGCGCGCGCCAGTGATCGTGAAACCTTGGTCATACAAGAGATCGCGGATGCGTCGAATCATCAGCACTTCATGGCGCTGGTAATAGCGGCGATTGCCGCGACGCTTCATAGGACGAAGCTGCGTGAATTCCTGCTCCCAATAGCGCAGCACGTGCGGCTTAACGCCGCACAACTCGCTCACCTCACCAATGGTGAAGTAGCGCTTGGCTGGAATGGATGGAAGGATGGATTTCTCCATGAAAATCAGTAGCTTGTGAACGGGACCGCAGAGGTTACACGAAGAACCGCGCGGAATCACATCCCCTGACAGTTTTATCAAAAAAAAGAGGCCGGGAGGGCCTCTTATTCAATTAGTTGTCAACTTTGGGATTACTGTCGCCCTGAATTTGCTCTTTGAGTTTGTGACTTGCATGGAAAGTCACCGCGCGTCGTGCCTCGATGGGAATTGATTCGCCAGTGCGCGGATTGCGACCCGGCCGTGGGGCTTTGGTGCGAATTTGAAAATTGCCGAAGCTTGAAATCTTCACATCCGTGCCGTTGACCAAACTTTGCGCGATGAGGTCGAAGAAGGCATCAATCATGTCCTTCGATTCACGTTTGTTCAAACCGATTTGCTCAAACAACAAATCAGCCAGCTGCGCTTTCGTCAAAGCTGGCGTTTCTAGGCTCTCAAAAGAAAGTTCCATACGGTTCTCTTTTTATTGTGAATAGATCAAGCGCGTAAACGCGCAGACACTTGGGCGGCCAATTCAGCCAGCACAGCTTGCACTGCGCCCTCAATTTGTGCTTCGTTCAAGGTGGCTTCGTCGCTGTTGAGCGTTAGGCGAAAAGCCAAGCTCTTTTCGTCCATGGCCATGGCCGTGCTTTCGGCTTTGGGGCGATACACATCAAACAACACGGCGCTGCGCAACAAGCCTTGCGTTTTGGCGGCATGCACACCAGCCATCAATTGCGCGTGTGTGACGCTGTCTTTGACGATGACGGCGATGTCGCGTTCCACATTGGGGAACTTGGCTACGCCGGTGGACTTTGGCACATCACGATGCAACACGGCATCGAGTGAGAGTTCAAACATCACTGGGGCTTGAGCCAAGTCCCAGCTTTGACGCCAGCGTGGATGCAACTCGCCCACATGACCCACGGCTTGGCCGTTGACCAACACCTTGGCACAACGGCCAGGGTGCATGGCGGGGTGCTCAGCCGCTTCAAACTGCGGCACAGCGGGGGCCAGCAAAGCTTCGACATCCGCTTTCACGTCATAGAAGTCGGCGGCTTGTTCTTTGGTGCCCCATTGCAAAGGTGCAGCGCTGCCAAAGGCAATGCCAGCCACATGCATGGGCTGATCAAAGCCTTGCACGGTGGTGTCTGTGTTTTGCACGGAAGCGTCTTTGTGGAACACACG
>CAJBHE010000267.1 GCA_903952885.1 uncultured Burkholderiales bacterium | reverse complement strand
GCGGCTGGGAGGTTAGGCAAAGTGGTCAAACGAGGCAAAGCGTTTGGCCATGGGCTGGCCTTGTGGGTCTAACACCACCAAGCCTTGCTCATGCGTGATGCGGCCAATGCGTGTGACCGGCGTGTGGCTTTCCCACGCAGCAGCATGCACCAGTTCGCGTTGGTTCACAGGGGCGGTGAAGCACAGTTCGTAATCGTCGCCGCCCGCCAGCGCGAAGTCCAGACGTTTGTTCCAAGGTAGCTCAGCAAGAACCGGTGTGATGCCCGCGGGCAAGCGTGCGTCGCCAAAACTGCCTGCGGCCTGCAGCCAGCCGGTGTCAATCTGAGCTCCAACGCCTGAGCGTTTGAGGATGTGGCCCAAGTCGCCCAGCAAACCATCGCTCACGTCAATTGCTGCGTTGGCCACAGCGCGTAGCGCGGTGCCAAGCGCTAACCGAGGCGTGGGCTGCTCCATGCGCAAGCGGGCTTGTGCGAACGCTTCAGATGAAATGCTGTGCGTGCCGCGAAACACTTCAAGCGCCAAGCGGGCATCGCCCACCGTGCCGCTGATGTAAATGTCGTCGCCCACTTGCGCGTTTTGGCGCAGCAGTGCATCGCCTGGCGGCACTTCGCCAAATACGGTGATGCAAATGTTCAGCGGGCCTTGGGTGGTGTCGCCGCCCACCAGCTCGCAGCCGTGGTCATCGGCCAAGCTCAGCAAGCCGTTCGAGAAACCAGCCAGCCATGCTTCGTCCACGCGAGGCAGTGAGAGTGCGAGGGTGAAGGCCAAGGGCTCTGCGCCCATGGCGGCCAAGTCGCTCAGGTTCACGGCGAGGGCTTTGTAACCCAAGCGGGCGGGGTCAACGGTGCTTAAAAAGTGGCGGCCTTCCACCAGCATGTCGCTGGACACGGCCAGTTGCATGCCTTGGGTGGGTTTGAGCAAGGCGCAATCGTCGCCCACGCCGAGTGCCGCTTTGTGGGTAGGGCGCTTGAAATAGCGCTCGATCAGGTCGAATTCGCCCATGTTCAGTGCATATTGCGTTTGCCAGGAGCGTCGCTGAGCGCGTCCAACACAAACATCGGGATGTCCACATCAAACTTCTCGCCGTCTTCGGCCACACAAAAGTAGCTGCCGTGCATGGTGCCCGTGGGCGTGCGCAGTCGGGTGCCGCTGGTGTATTCAAACTGCTCGCCTGGCTTCAGCAAAGGCTGGTGGCCCACCACGCCTAGTCCTTTGATTTTTTCGTTCATGCCTTCAGAGTCGTTCACATTCCATGTTCGCGAGATGAGCTGCGCAGCCACATTACCCACATTCGTGATGGTGATGGTGTAAGCAAACATGAACAAGCCACCGTCTGGGTCGGATTGCTCAGGCAGGTAGCGGGGGAGAACTTCGACTTGAAATTTATAACGGAGCATGGGGTGATTTTGGATGAAATAATCACCCCATGATCAGCCCACGCCCAAAATTCAACATTGCCCCCTCTATCTTGTCTGCAGACTTCGCCCGCTTAGGTGACGAGTTGAAAAACGTCATCGCCGCTGGTGCTGATTGGATTCACTTCGACGTGATGGACAACCACTATGTGCCCAACCTCACGTTCGGCCCCATGATCTGCCAAGCCTTGAAGCCGCACGCTAAAACGCCCGCGGGCGTGGCCGTACCGGTTGATGTGCATTTGATGGTTTCGCCTGTGGACGCTTTGGCCGCGACGTTTGCCGAAGCCGGCGCGGACTACATCAGCTTTCACCCAGACGCGAGCGCCCATGTGCACCGCAGCATCCAGGCCATCAAGAGCAAGGGTGTGAAAGCGGGCTTGGTGTTCAACCCCGCCGAGCCACTGGACGTGTTGGAGTGGACGATTGATGAGATTGACCTCATCCTCATCATGAGCGTCAACCCTGGTTTTGGCGGCCAAAGCTTCATTGACTCCGCTTTGCGAAAAGTCGAACTG
>CAJBHE010000266.1 GCA_903952885.1 uncultured Burkholderiales bacterium | reverse complement strand
GTATGGATATCGTTTTGTTGCTCAAAGCCGCCGTCATGGGCGTGGTGGAAGGTTTGACCGAGTTTTTGCCCATTCCATCCACCGGCCACCTCATCTTGGCTGGCGCATTGTTGGGGATGGATGACGACAAGGCCAAGGTGTTTGACATCGCCATTCAGACGGGGGCCATCTTTGCCGTGATCATTGTTTATTGGCAAAAGATTTTCAGCACCGTGGTGGCTTTGCCCACGCAGGTCGAGGCCCGTCGCTTTGCCTTGAATGTGCTGATTGCCTTTGTGCCCGCCGTGGTGTTGGGCTTGTTGTTTGGCAAGTTCATCAAAGCGCATTTATTCACGCCTACCGTGGTGGCCAGCACCTTCATCTGTGGTGGCCTCATCATTTTGTGGGCCGAAGGCTGGGGCCGTGCCAAGCCTGAGGGCGAAGAGGAGGCCGCTGTCGAGCCGGCGCGCATTGAAACGGTGGAAGCCATGTCACCCATCGATGCTCTGAAAGTGGGCTTGGTGCAGTGCCTCGCTATGATTCCGGGAACTAGCCGCAGCGGTGCGACCATCATTGGTGGCATGTTGCTGGGCTTGTCGCGCAAAGCAGCCACCGACTTTTCGTTTTACTTGGCCATCCCCACGCTGATTGGTGCAGGTGCGTACAGCCTCTACAAAGAGCGCGAGCTGCTCAGCTTGGCCGATGCACCCGTGTTTGGCGTGGGCTTGGTGTTCTCATTCATCAGCGCGTGGATTTGTGTGCGTTGGCTGCTGCGCTACATCGCCACGCATAGCTTTGTGCCGTTTGCTTGGTATCGCATTGTGTTTGGCGTGGTGGTGCTGGTCACGGCTTGGACCGGTTCAGTGACTTGGGCTGCTTAACTAGCCATCAAGTTCAGCAGCGCGGTTTCCACAGCCGCTGCTGCGACCAGCGGATGCTCCATCGGAAACAAATGAGTGCCATCCACTTTCATCACGCGGCCCTGAGTGACGCGGCGGCTGAAATCTAGCCCGACTTGTTTGAGTTCACGCGATTGCAAGCCACCAATCAGGGCGGCTTTGCAGGCGATGGGGTGGCGTTTGAAGTAGGTTTCCAAATGGTCGGGCAGGCCGTTGTAGATAGCGCTTTCCACGTCTCGGTCAAAGCTCAGCACACGGCGTGTGCCATGGGGTGTTTGCTCATCATGCGTGCCGTATTTCACATAGTCTTGCAGTACTTGTGGATGCCATTTGGTAAATGCTTTCTTGCTTTGAAAGTGCTCCAGCACCTCTGCTTCGTTGGCCCAAGTGGTGCGGCGTTTGCGGCTGATGGCAGCGGGTGAAAAGGCTTCAGCACCTGGCACGCGCTTGCCCACCTGCAGCAGCCTGGCTTTCCAGCCGCCCAACATGGGCGCATCCAAGAGCACCACGCCGCTCACCAGCTTGGGGTGCTTGGCTGCCACCATCATGCTGAGGATGCCGCCCAAGGAATGGCCCACCAAAAAAACGGGGCCGTTTTGTGCAGCCAAAGGCGTGGCAAAGTCGGTCAACTGTTGCACCAAGTGCGGCCAGTTGTCGGTGACGGGGTAGCGCGGGTCATGGCCAAATTTGTCCACCGCCTCGACGCGAAAGCCGCGGGAGCGAATCGCTTCCAGCATGACACGGTAAGTGCAGGCTGGAAAACTGTTGCCGTGTGCAAAAACAATGAGCGGTTGGGTCATGTCGTTTGTATCTGTTGGATGGCAACGCAGCAGGTCATAAGAGTTTTTTCAGTTGATACAGCGCGTCCAACGCATCGCGTGGACTGAGTTTGTCGGGGTCGATCTCTGCCAGCTTGGCTTGCAGCGGGCTCGGGCCCACATCGTCTTGCAATGGCGGTGGCGCGAACAGATCGACTTGTGGCTTTGACGCGTCAGCCCCTGCTTCAAGCGAGGCCAAGGCATGGCGGGCGTGACTGAGTACCGCGTTAGGCATGCCTGCCAAGCGAGCCACTTG
>CAJBHE010000265.1 GCA_903952885.1 uncultured Burkholderiales bacterium | reverse complement strand
GTTCTTGCATGTGGTGACCAAAAAAGGCCAGGGCTACAAATTGGCCGAGGCCGATCCTGTGGCATACCACGGCCCGGGCAATTTTGACCCCGCAGTGGGCTTGGTGCCTGCCATCAGCCCTGCCAAAACCACCTTCACCCAAGTGTTTGGCCAATGGTTGTGCGACATGGCTGAGCACGACCCGCTGCTGGTGGGCATCACGCCCGCGATGCGTGAAGGTTCGGGCATGGTGGAGTTTCACAAACGGTTCCCCGAGCGTTACCACGACGTGGGCATTGCCGAGCAACACGCCGTCACGTTCGCCGCCGGTCTAGCCTGTGAGGGCTTGAAGCCCGTGGTGGCGATTTACTCCACCTTCTTGCAGCGTGCGTATGACCAAGTGATCCACGACGTGGCCCTGCAAAAGTTGCCCATGGTGTTGGCGCTCGACCGCGCAGGCATTGTGGGTGCTGATGGCGCGACGCATGCTGGCTTGTACGACATCCCGTTCATGCGTTGCATTCCCAATGTCAGTATGGCTTGCCCCGCAGACGAAAACGAATGTCGGCAGTTGCTCACCACGGCTTACCAACAAGACCACTGCGTCGCGGTGCGTTACCCGCGCGGTGCGGGTGTTGGCGCGCCTGTTCAATATGACCTACAAGCCTTACCGTATGGCAAAGGCGAGGTGCGTCGTGAAGGTAATCGTATCGCTATCCTCGCGTTTGGCACGCTGCTTTATCCTGCTTTGCAAGCAGGCGAAGCGCTCAACGCCACGGTGGTGAACATGCGTTGGGCCAAGCCTCTTGACAACGAGTTGTTGGCCAAGATCGCGTCTACACACGATGCTTTAGTCACGGTGGAGGAGGGTGCGATCATGGGTGGCGCAGGCTCTGCTGTGCTGGAAGCTTTGCAAAATTTGCAACAGCTCAAGCCCGTGTTGGTGTTGGGGATTGCCGATGTGTTTACCGAGCATGGTGACCATGCAAGCTTGTTGGCTGAATTGGGACTGGATGCAGCAGGTATTCAAGCGTCCATTCAAAAGCGTTTTGCAACGCTTTTGAATTAACTTTTCATTGAGGTAATTTCACGGTTTCTGAAGAATTTTGAAATACAAGTTCTTCGGGGGTAAACCCGTGCCAAGTGTCGCCTTCGCAACTGCATACAATGCCCCATCTCTGAATGGGCGTGTACTTAAAATCGCGTCCTCACAGGATATGTTTTAACAACTCATGGGAGTCTCAAATGGACCGTCGTTCCGTCATTAAAAACGCAGGTATTGCAGGTATCTTGGCTGCCGGTGCAGCCCCCGCAGTGCACGCACAAGCCGCCATCCGCTGGCGCCTGGCTTCGAGCTTCCCTAAGTCGCTCGACACCATCCACGGTGCTGCTGATACGTTCGCCAAGGCTGTCAAAGCCATGTCGGGCGGTAAATTCGAAATCTCGGTGCACGCTGCTGGCGAAATCATGCCTGCGTTTGGTGTGGTGGATGGCGTGCAACAAGGTTCCATTGAAATGGCGCACACCGCCCCTTACTACTTCTTCGGTAAGGACGAAACCTTTGCTTTGGGTTGTGCGATTCCTTTCGGTTTGAACAGCCGTCAGATGACAGCTTGGATGTACGAAGGCAACGGCTTGAAGCTGATGCGTGAGTTTTACGCTAAGTACAACATCGTCAACTTCCCAGGCGGTAACACAGGTGCACAAATGGGCGGCTGGTTCCGTAAAGAAATCAAATCGGTGGCGGACCTCAAGGGTTTGAAGTTCCGTATTGGTGGCTTCGGTGGTAAGGTGTTGGAACGTTTGGGCGTGGTGCCACAAAACTTGCCGGGCGGCGACATTTATCCCGCTTTGGAAAAAGGCACCATCGACTCCGCCGAGTGGATTGGACCTTATGACGATTTGAAATTGGGCTTCAGCAAAGTGGCACCGTTCTACTACTATCCAGGTTTCTGGGAAGGCGGTCCAGAATTGGACTTCTTCATCAACGACAAGGCATTCGCTGCTCTGTCCCCAGAAAACAAGGCCATTGTCGAAGCTGCCGCTGCTATGGCACATACCGACATGCAAGCCAAGTACGACGCACGTAACCCAGCTGCCTTGAAGCAGTTGGTGGGCTCTGGCACCAAATTGCGCGAGTTCCCCAAAGACGTGATGGCTGCTGCCTTCAAAGAGTCGATGGCGTTCTACGAAGAGCTCAATGCCAAAAACGCAAACTGGAAAAAGGTCTACACCGATTACGCCAAGTTCCGTGGCGATGCCAACTTGTGGTTCCAATTTACAGAAATGAAATTTGACCAGTTCATGCAAAAGCAAAAGCTGTAATTCAGCCTTCGCTTGAACACAAAAAACCGCGCGTTGGCGCGGTTTTTTTATGGTCGGCGTTCAACTGTTCTTAAAGGCGCTTTTCAACTCACTTTAAAACTCACGAAACGCAGACAGCTCGGCACTCAGGCGTTCGCACTCGTCTTGCACATGCGGGCTGCTGACGTAAAACACGGCAAACTTACCCATCAAGGTGCGCACATAAAAGCGCGGTGCCATGAACCACTCCAAGCCGCGAATTCGAATGAGCTTGGCATAAGCCAGCTCGTCATAACGCATGTGCTTGTCCCAAATCCAAGTTTGGTGAATGCCTGTGCCATCCAAACGGGCGCGGCTGAACATGACATGCCATGATG
Source organism: uncultured Burkholderiales bacterium (assembly GCA_903952885.1). Lineage (GTDB taxonomy): Bacteria > Pseudomonadota > Gammaproteobacteria > Burkholderiales > Burkholderiaceae_C > Limnohabitans. The sequence continues at coordinate 7,900 of CAJBHE010000265.1, read as the reverse complement.
TCCATGCCAACAAGCTCCAACCCAACACAAACCAGCCCGCCGCACGAAGACCGCCTAAGCCGGTGTCGCCGCCAAACTTGCCTTGTTGCCACAGGCTGAGCAACCAATAGCCAGAGCCCAGCAGCGTGGCCCATGTGATGGCTTGGAAGGCGCGTGAGAAAGCAGGGCCTTCGATGGTGTCTGTGGTGGGATGAAACACAAAGGGCTTGGGGCCTATGGCGGCCAGCTGTGAATATGGTGAATCAGTGTTGGGTGTTGGGTCAGGTGTGGACATGTTGGGTACTTTGTGCTGGCAAGAAAAAGCCCCTCTCGGAGTTGCCGGAGGGGCTGGTTGTCGGGGCAGACGTTATTTTTTAAACAAGTCTTCCATGCGCTTTTGCTCATCAGCAGCGCTCTCTCCTGCTGAGGGCTTGGCGCCGTCGAGTTTGAGTTCGGCTCCTGGCACTTCTTGATCAGTTGGCATTTCAATGACCACTTTGTCGAGGTCGACCTTTTCTTCTTTGTCCAAGAACATGGTCACCGTCTCTGGCACGAAGATGACTATCACGACCAACACCAGCTGCATGATCACCCAAGGAATGGCACCCATGTAGATGTCATTGGACTTGACGGGTTTTTCAATTCGACCTTCTTTGAACAAGGTGTCGGCAATGCCGCGTAGATAGAACAGTGCAAAGCCGAAGGGCGGATGCATGAAGCTGGTTTGCATGTTCACGCACAGTAGCACGCCGAACCACACCATGTCGATGCCCATCTTGTCGGCCACGGGGCCAAGCATAGGCAAGATGATGAAGGCGATTTCAAAGAAGTCCAAGAAGAACGCCAGGAAGAAGATAAAGATGTTGACTACCACTAGGAAGCCTACTTGACCGCCTGGCAAACCAGTCAGCAAATGTTCCACCCACTTGGCACCGTCCACACCTTGGAACACCATCGAGAATACGCGAGAACCGATCAAAATGAACACCACCATGGCTGTGAGGCGCATGGTGCTGTTCATGGCTTGCCAAATCAGGTCTTTGTCCAAACGGTTATGGATGGCAGCCAAGATCAAAGCGCCCACGCAACCCATGGCTCCGGCTTCGGTGGGCGTGGCGATGGCCGTGTCGATACCGGGCAAGCCGCCCATCGAACCCAACACCGCAAAAATCAAGAAGGCTGACGGGATGATGCCGCGCAAGCATTTCATCCAAAGTTGAAAACCATCTGCCGTGCGGGCTTCTTTGGGGATGCCTGGCACGTGCTCAGGTTTGATGATGCTCAAGCCAAAGGTGTAGAGCGCAAAGATACAAACTTGCAAGATGGACGGCCCCCAAGCACCTTTGTACATGTCGCCGACAGAGCGGCCTAACTGGTCAGCCATGACCACTAACACGAGTGACGGTGGCACCAGCTGCGTGATGGTGCCTGAGGCCGCCAATACGCCGGTGGCGTAGCGCATGTTGTAGCCGTAGCGGATCATCACGGGCAGTGAGATCAAAGCCATGGCAATCACTTGGCCAGCCACCGTGCCGGTGATCGCGCCCAAGATGAAGCCCACGATGATGACTGAATAGCCCAATCCACCGCGCACGGTGCCAAAGAGTTGGCCCATGGAATCGAGCATGTCTTCGGCGAGGCCACACTTTTCAAGGATGGCGCCCATGAAGGTGAAGAAGGGGATGGCCAGTAACAAGTCGTTGCTGAGAATGCCAAAAATGTTCAACGGCAAGTTGGACATGAAGCTCACAGGGAACCATTCCATGCTGATGGCGAAGAGACCACAAGCCAAGCCTAAAAACGACAGCGAGAACGCGACGGGGAAGCCAATCAGCATCGTCAGCACAAGGCCGACAAACATGATGGGTGCGAAGTTTTCCATTTGCATGATCATGCGTCCTTATTGCACTGGCTTTTCGTAGTGCGTGTCCATTTCAAACTTGCCCTGCAAGTAAGACACGCGCTTGATGATTTCGCTTAAACCTTGCAGGAACATCCAAGCAAAGCCCAAGGGGAGAAGAAGCATGGCGGGCCAACGAATCAGGCCACCTGCGTTGCTAGACATTTCGTTGGTCACGAACATCTTCAGAAATAGCGGGAAGCTCAACCAAGCCAATATGCCCATCACGGGTAGCAAGAACAAAACCAAGCCAAACAAGTCCACGTAAACCGGCGCATTCTTTTTGAGTTTTCCGTAGAACAAGTCCACGCGCACGTGTTCGTTGAGTTTGAGCACCAAAGGTGCGCCCAGCATGACAGTCGCTGCAAACAAGTACCACTGGATTTCAAGCCAGCCATTTGAGCTGATGTCGAATCCGTAACGGATGAACGCATTGCCAGCCGAGATCACGGCCGCGGCTAAAACGCCAAATGCCGCGACGTGGCCAAATTGCTCACTGATGCGATCAACGCCTAATGCAAATTTAAGAAGTTTTGACACTGCGTGCCTCCATTTTTTGCCAACCTAAGATGGTACCAAGACTCTGGCTGCGTTGGCTCTTGTTGGTCTGAAGATTTAGGGAGGTGTTTGAAATAAGTTCAAACTAGGCAAAGGGTATTAACTAACCTTCCTCGCACTTTTGAATGTCCACCATGGCAAGCGTTTGCTAAGCGATTGCACCTCGCCGCTGTGTTGGGTTTTGTAGCCGGGCAGTGTGTTGAGCGCCTGTTGCCAGGTGTGTTGGTGTAGAAAATCACGCAATGCTTGAGTAGCCGGTGTGTCAAGCGCTGATTTGAGGCACACCAAATGAAATTCTTCTTGTACCAAAGGCACAAAGCCAAGTCCCCTGACTCGGGCCGCGCTTTCAATGCCCAAGCCCACATCGCAACGGCCAGAGGCAATGGCCTCGGCCAGCGCCGTGTGAGAAGGCTCCTCATCGGGCCAGTTGTTGAGGTCTTGGAGACGCAGTTCAGCTTGCGTGAGCAAATCGTCTAGCAATACGCGCGTCCCCGTGCCGTGGCTGCGTTGCACAAAACGCGCTTGGGTCTTGACCACATCGGCCAAACTTTGCAGTTGCTTGGGGTTGCCTGTGGGGGTGATGAGGCCTTGGGTGCGTGTGGCAAAGCCAATGATCTTGTGCAGACCGGGTTGCAATAAATCGCGGTAGGCCTTGGCTGTGAAAGAGGTGTCGCTGGGTTGGCTTTGGGTATGAAAGCCCGCCAAGGTGCAGCGGCCTTCGTTGAGGGCGCGGATGGCATCCACGCTGCCGCAAAACCGAATGTCTAAATGCAGACCTGCGCTGGCGGCGTGTTCACGCAAACGGGGCAGGGCGTCGTCGTGGCTGGCGTAAAGAGTCAGCACATGGGCGGCGGGGTCAAAGGCCACAGCAAAGGTGCGTTCTAGGTCGGCGCGCAAGGCTTCGAGTTGAGGTGCCAAACGGGCTTGGGTTTGGCGCTCGGCCCACATGAGCTTGTCGCCGAATTCGGTGAGCTTGGCTGACTGGCCCTTTTCCCAAATGATGAGCTCATGGCCGAGCACATCTTCCCAGCGCTTGAGCTCACCCCAGACATGGCGGTAGGACAGACCCAGCTCTCGCGCAGCCGCAGAGATAGAGCCATGTTGTGCAACGGCTTGCAGCAAATCCATCAAAGGATGGCGCAACAAAGCTGCCTCGGTGGTTGAGCAAGGATCACTGTCGTCCCGATGGCTGAGTGTGTAGTGAAGGCTAACGCTATGCACGGATTTACATATGGTCGGGTATTAGGTAGCTGGCTACGATAACTGAAATTTTTATTGATGTATGACGACGCTGACCGATACCGCGCTGACTGCGCTTCACTTACTGACTGATTTAAACCCCGCGCTTTGGTCCATTGTCGGCCGCTCACTCTGGGTGAGCTTGTTGGCTACGGTCATGGCATGCAGCATGGGTTTGGTGTTGGGTGCTTGGTTGGGCGTGGCAAGGTTTTCGGGGCGCGATGCGTTGTTGACGGTGCTCAACACCTTGCTTGCGCTGCCTTCGGTGGTGGTGGGTTTGTTGGTGTATTTGCTCCTGTCCCGCACAGGGCCATTGGGACCTTTAGGTTGGTTGTTCAGCCTCAAGGCCATGGTGCTGGCGCAAGCGATGTTGGTGTTGCCTGTGGTCACGGCGCTCACTCGCCAATGTGTGGAAGATGCTGAGCGCAACCATGGCGAGCAGCTGCAGTCGCTGGGGGCCAAGCCTTGGCTGCGCAGCGTGCTGCTTGCTTGGGATGAGCGCTATACCTTGCTCACCGTATTGATTGCTGCCTTTGGTCGTGCCATTTCCGAAGTGGGTGCGGTGATGGTGGTGGGCGGCAACATCGAAGGCTTCACGCGTGTCATGACCACGGCCATTGCACTGGAAACCAGCAAGGGCGATTTACCGCTAGCGCTGGCCTTGGGGATGGTGCTCATGGGCGTGGTGTTACTGCTAAATGTGTTGATCTCTGCGCTGCGTCGCTGGCGACAATGCATCGACGGTGCTGGCGCTGACCCCGTGCAGGGGGTGCTGGTATGAGTGCGGTGTTGAGTTTGCAACATGTGTCGGTGCAGTTCGATACGCACATGGCTTTGCACGGTATCAAATTGCAAATGCAAGCAGGCGAACGTGTGGCTTTGGTTGGGGCCAACGGCTCTGGCAAAAGCACGCTGCTGCGTGTAGCGCATGGCTTATTGAAAGTTTCAAGTGGCAGCGTGGCGGTGGCTCCTGAGGTGCACCAAGCCATGGTGTTTCAGCGCCCGCACATGTTGCGCACCTCGGTGCTGCGTTTTGTGGTGTGGAGCTTGTGGCTGCAAGGCACACCTTGGCGCGAGGCGCATGCGCGAGCCATGCAAGCACTAAGGCGCGTGGATTTGCAAGACGTGGCCGAGCGCTCAGCCCGCACTTTGTCTGGCGGGCAGCAGCAGCGCTTGGCACTCGCCCGCGCTTGGGCGTTGAACCCTAATTTTGTGTTGTTGGACGAGCCCACGTCTAGCCTTGACCCGCATGCCAAACGCGAGGTGGAGCGCTTGTTGGCTGAGTGGGTGGCGGCAGCGAACGTGAGCTTGCTGTTCAGTAGCCACAACTTGGGCCAAGTCAAACGTTTGGCCACTCGTGTGATTTATTTGGAGTCAGGCCGTGTCTTGGCTGATCTGCCTGTGCATGAGTTTTTCAATCGACCTCTCGGTGAGAGCCACCCCGAGGCGCATATGTTTTTAAAAGGAGAGTTGGGATGACCCGACGTACGCATTTGTTCTCATTGGCTGGTTTGCTAGCAGCCGCTTTGATGCTGGGTAGCAGTTTTGTTCAGGCACAGGCGCCTAGCCTCGTGATGGCGTCCACCACCTCCACCGAGCAATCGGGTTTGTTTGCGCACCTGTTGCCGGCTTTCAAACAAGCTACGGGCATTGACATCAAGGTGGTGGCTTTGGGTACAGGTCAAGCCTTGGACACCGGCCGCCGCGGTGACGCCGACGTACTGTTTGTGCACGACCAAGTCGCTGAAGAAAAATTTGTGGCTGAAGGCTTTGGCGTAAAACGCCTGCCTGTGATGTACAACGATTTCGTGTTGGTGGGTCCTGCCAATGACCCAGCCAAAGCCCGCGGCAAAGACATCGTGTCGGCCTTGCAAAAAGTGGCAAACACACAAGCGGGCTTTGTGTCGCGCGGTGACAAGAGTGGCACACACGCGGCCGAGTTGCGCTTTTGGAAGCAAGCTGGCTTAGACAACAAAGGCGCTGGTTACAAAGAGTGCGGTTGCGGCATGGGGCCAGCCTTGAACATCGCATCGTCTTCGGGCGCTTATGTGCTGACAGATCGCGGCACTTGGTTGAACTTCAAAAACCGCCAAGATTTGCAAATCTTGGTCGAAGGCGACAAAAGCTTGTTCAACCAGTACGGCGTGATGGTCGTTAACCCCGTCAAGCACCCGCATGTCAAGTTGGACTTAGCTCAGAAGTTTGTGGATTGGGTGGTCTCACCGGCGGGCCAAGCCTCCATCAACGGCTACAAAATTGGCGGCGAGCAATTGTTCTTCGCCAATGCCAACAAATAAGCCTTCGCGGTGCGGCCAGGATTCACGCATGCGCATCGAATCTTTAGCCCGCTTGACCCTGAGCGATGGGCCTAGTGCACAGGCCTTTTTTACTGACGCGCAAGTGCTAGCCGCGCAATGTGGTGTGGCCTTGCGCACACCACCGCCTGAGCCCACCACTTGCTGTGGGCGCGGTTGCAATGGCTGTGTGTGGGAAGGTTTTTTTGCAGCCGCTGAGTTCTGGCGTGAAGATGCGTTGAAAGCTTTGCGCGCTGTTAAGGCTTTTTAGCAAACGCTTGACCATCGACGGTCAAGCCTTGTTCTGAAAACTGCTGCGCTTTGTTTTGGCGAATGCCTGAGACGCGTTGCATCAGGTCCTGCCAATCTTTGAAAGGCCCATTTGATCGGGCTTTCAGTACCTTGGCGCTGAGCACAGGGCCCATGCCTTTGACGCTGTCTAGCTCCGCTTCATTGGCTTGGTTGATGTCTAGCCCTAGGGTTGAGTTGCAGCACATCAGCGCGACAACGCTGCTTAACAACACACGTGACAGCACGCGGAATAAACCGCGATGCATACATCGCTTCACCGCTTTGAACACTTCACAAGAACCGAAGTTGGAATGCACTGTGTTCATGGCAAGCTACTTATTTGCTCAAGGTCGCCATGTATTGCGTCACACCACTTTTCACATCGGCAAATACGTGGTCGCAGCCACTGGCGCGCAGGTTGGTCAAGTCAGCTTGTGTGTAGCACTGGTACTTGCCACGCAGCGCGTCGGGGAAGGGCACATACTCAATCAAACCCGCTTTGGCAGCACCTGCCAAATCAAGAGCGGCTTCACCTTTTTTGGCGCGCATGGCGTTGGCCACGGACAAGGCCACGTCATTAAAGGGTTGTGCGCGGCCAGAGCCTAGGTTGAAGATGCCTGATTTGTCTGGGTTGTCCAAGAACCACAGGTTCACAGCCACCACGTCGTCGATGAAGACGAAGTCGCGCATTTGTTCGCCTTGAACGTAGCCGCCGTATTCGCCAAACAACTTCACTTTGCCTTCCGCATTGAATTGGTTGAACTGGTGAAACGCCACGCTGGCCATACGGCCTTTGTGTTGCTCGCGGGGGCCATACACGTTGAAGTAGCGAAAGCCCACCACTTGGCGCTTGAACTTCTTGAAGTTGTTGTTGCACTCCAAACGCATGCGTTGGTCAAACAACAATTTGGAGTAGCCGTACACATTGAGCGGCAACTCGTACTCAGGTGTCTCAATGAAGGTATCGCTGCCGCCGTAGGTGGCGGCGGATGACGCATAGAGCAAACGTGTGCCAGCCTGCTGGCAAGCGTTGAACAAACCACACGAGAGGGTGTAGTTGTTGTCCATCATGTATTTGCCATCGCTCTCCATGGTGTCGCTGCATGCGCCTTCGTGGAACACGGCTTCGACTTTGCCAAATGCGTTTTCGGCAAAGAGTTCGTAGAACACATCTTTGTCGAGGTAGTCGGCGATCTTGAGGTCGGCGAGGTTGCGAAACTTGTCGCCCTCGGTCAGATCATCGACCGCAATGATGTTGGTGATGCCGCGAGCGTTCAAGCCCTTGATGATGTTGCTGCCGATAAAACCAGCGGCGCCTGTGACGACGATTTTCATAACTTCTCCAGCGGCACAAGGGCCATATTTAGGCCATCAATTCTTCGTAACTCACGGTGGCTGTACCAAACTTACCCACCACCACGCCACCGGCTTTGTTGGCCAAAGGCATGGCTTCACGCAAGCTCAAGCCCGCTGCCACGAGGGTGGCCAAGGTGGCAATCACGGTGTCACCAGCGCCTGTCACATCAAACACTTCACGTGCTTGGGCTGACACCGTCAGCTCTCCTAGTGCGTCAAATAAGGTCATGCCTTCTTCGCTGCGGGTGAGTAGCAGTGCATCGAGCTTGAGTTCTTGACGCAG
>CAJBHE010000264.1 GCA_903952885.1 uncultured Burkholderiales bacterium | reverse complement strand
GAATGCTTTGGCTACTTCAACACGCTCAAACTGCAAGGCGCAAAAGCTGAGATTGCCGACAAAGTGGTGCGCGAAATTGCCTCACGCTTGAAGTTCTTGAATGACGTAGGGTTGAACTACCTCAGCCTCGACCGCAGTGCCGACACCCTGTCGGGCGGCGAAGCGCAACGCATTCGCCTCGCGTCACAAATCGGCTCGGGCCTGACCGGCGTGATGTATGTGTTGGACGAGCCCAGCATCGGCCTTCACCAGCGTGACAACGACCGCCTCATCGACACCCTCAAGCACCTGCGTGACATTGGCAACAGCGTGTTGGTGGTGGAACACGACGAAGACATGATTCGTGCCGCCGACTTCTGCGTGGACATGGGCCCTGGCGCGGGCGTGCACGGCGGCCAAGTGATGGCGCGTGGCACACCCGCCGAAATTGAAGCCAACCCCAACTCGTTGACGGGCCGCTACTTGGCGCAAGCGCTGCGCATTGACGTGCCTGCCAAACGCAACGCCTTTTTGCCCGTAGAAGCCGAAGAGCTGAAGTTCCAACGCAAGCTGCACAAAGATGCGTCGGAGCACCAAGTGATTCGCATTCGTGGTGCGCGTGGCAACAACTTGAAAAACGTCACCGCTGATTTTCCGGTTGGCTTGCTGACTTGCGTCACCGGTGTGTCGGGCTCGGGCAAATCGACATTGGTGAACGACACGCTGTACACAGCCGCCGCGCACACCATCCACCGCGCACACGAAGAGCCAGCGGCACACGATGAAATCACGGGCCTCGACTATTTCGATAAGGTGATTAACGTGGACCAGTCGCCCATTGGCCGCACGCCACGCAGCAACCCTGCCACCTACACCGGCTTGTTCACACCCATCCGCGAGCTGATGGCCGAAGTGCCAATGGCCCGTGAACGTGGCTATGGCCCAGGGCGCTTCAGCTTCAACGTGGCCGCAGGCTCGGGCGGCGGCCGCTGCGAGGCTTGCCAAGGCGACGGCATGGTGAAGGTAGAAATGCACTTCTTGCCCGACGTGTATGTGCCCTGCGACGTGTGTCACGGCTTGCGCTACAACCGCGAAACGCTAGAGGTGATGTACAAGGGCAAAAACATCGCGCAAGTCTTGGATCTGACCGTCGAAGCTGCCTTGCAGTTCTTCAACGCCGTGCCCAACATCGCCCGCAAGCTGCAAACCTTGATGGATGTGGGCCTGTCGTACCTGCAACTTGGCCAAGCCGCCACCACGCTCTCGGGCGGTGAAGCGCAACGCGTGAAGCTGGCCTTGGAGCTGAGCAAACGTGACACAGGCCGCACGCTTTACATCTTGGATGAGCCCACCACGGGCCTTCACTTTGCCGACATTGCGCTGCTGCTGAAAGTGCTGCAGCACCTGCGCGATGCAGGCAACACCATCGTCATCATCGAACACAACTTAGATGTGATCAAAACCGCCGACTGGCTGGTTGACATGGGCCCCGAGGGCGGCAGCGGTGGTGGCACGGTGGTGGGCGTAGGCACACCAGAGGACTTGGTGGCCAACCCTGCCAGCTTCACTGGCAAGTACCTGAAGCGCTTGCTAACGAGCTGATTTCAATGCTGATGCCCATGCGCGCCATGCACATGGCGGTGGGCAATTTCTTCAGCCGTAGCGGCACGCACATCCATCACGGTACAGCTGAAGCGTAGCGCTTGACCCGCCAACTCGTGGTTGCCGTCTAGGTGCACTTCGGGGCCTTTGATCTTCACCACGTTGAACACGCGAGGCTGGCCATCGTCGCCCGCGCCTTGCAACTGGCCGCCCACTTTCACGCCCGGTGGAAATTCAGTTTTAGGAATGACGCGCACCAACGATTCGTCGCGCTCGCCAAACGCGTCTTCAGCGCTCAAATCCAGCTTGACGGCAAAACCCACGGCTTGGCCATTGAGGGCTGCTTCGACCTTCGGAAAAATGTTTTCGTAGCCACCGTGCAAATACGACAAATGCCCCGAGTCCAAAGGCTTGCCTGCGGGTGTGGTGACTTGGTACTTGATGGTGACGGCCGTGTCTTGGATGATTTGCATGGCTAGGCTTTGAATGAAAAACGTCATTGTCCACGACCGCGCTGTTCAATCAGCATCAAGCCTTACCATTCATACCCATGAAACCTGTCATCCGTGCCTTCTTTAAAACCCTGCGCCTTGTGCTGGGCCCCGTCATGCTGCTCAAAGAGCGCCTCACTCAGCCGAATGGCGTGCAGCGCGATGCTGCGGCTCAAGCGGCGGTCAACCTGCAATGCCAAAGCTTGGCGCTGTACCAGTTCAACACCTGTCCGTTTTGCATCAAAGTACGCCAAGAAATGCGCCGTCTGTCGCTGCCGATTGAGAAGCGCGATGCGCAACACAGCTCTGCCCACCGAGAAGAACTTCTTCAAAGCAGCGGCGCTACCAAAGTGCCTTGCTTGAAGATCACCGACGCCAACGGCCAAACCCAATGGCTGCAAGACTCGACCGCCATCGTGACCTACCTACGCG
>CAJBHE010000263.1 GCA_903952885.1 uncultured Burkholderiales bacterium | reverse complement strand
GCAGCGGGTGCTGTGCGTCAGCTCGACCCAACAATTGCAGCTCAACGGCCGTTGAGTTTCTTTGCCTACGGCTTGGGTGATATCACGCCTGTGGAAGATGGCGGGCCATTCTTCAACACGCATTTCGATTTGTTAATGAGTCTCAAAAAATGGGGCTTCCCCGTTGCCGAGCAAACCGCATGTGTGCAAGGCGCTGCGGGCTTGGTGGACTTTCACCAACGTATGGGCCAAGCGCGTGATGCGCTGCCGTTTGACATTGATGGCGTGGTTTACAAGGTCAACAGCTTTGCCGCGCAACGTCAGCTGGGCTTTGTCACCCGCGAACCCCGCTGGGCCGTGGCGCACAAATACCCTGCACAAGAACAACTCACCACCGTGCAATCCATCGAGGTGCAAGTGGGCCGCACGGGCAAGCTCACGCCCGTGGCCAAACTCGCACCCGTATTTGTGGGCGGCGTGACCGTCACCAACGCCACGCTGCACAACGAAGACGAAGCCCGCCGCAAAGACGTGCGGGTGGGCGACACCGTGGTGGTGCGCCGCGCAGGTGATGTGATTCCAGAGGTGGTGTCTGTCGTTTTAGAGAAACGCCTGCAAGACGCGCAAATCTTTACCATGCTGCACCAGTGTCCCGTGTGCGGCAGCTCCGCAGTGCGTGAAGAAGGCGAAGCCGATTACCGTTGCACCGGAGGCCTGTTTTGCAGCGCGCAGCGCAAGCAAGCCATCCTGCACTTTGCGCACCGCCGCGCGGTAGAGATTGAAGACTTGGGCGACAAATTGGTGGACCAACTGGTGGATGCAGGCGTCATCAAAACCTTGCCCGACCTCTACCGCATGGGCTTTACCGCCTTGGTCAATCTCGAGCGCATGGCCGAAAAATCGGCCAATAATGTGCTGGCCAGTATTGAAAAATCTAAACAAACCACGCTGCCACGCTTCTTGTTTGGCCTGGGTATTCGCCATGTCGGCGAGGCCACGGCCAAAGAGTTGGCACACCACTTCGGCAAGATGGACGCCATCATGGACGCCACCGTGGACCAACTGCTGCAAGTTGCCGACGTCGGCCCCATCGTGGCGCTGAGCCTGCGCACCTTCTTTGACCAACCGCACAACCGCGAAGTGGTGGAGCAGCTGCGCGCCTGCGGCGTGACGTGGACTGAAGGTGAACCCACCGCAGGTGCGAGCTTGCCCTTGGCAGGTCAAACCTTTGTTCTGACCGGCACATTGCCCACCTTGAGCCGAGACCAAGCCAAAGCCATGCTAGAAGCCCTCGGGGCTAAAGTGGCTGGCAGCGTGAGCAAAAAAACGCATTGTGTGGTGGCTGGGGCCGAGGCGGGTAGCAAACTCGACAAAGCGCAAGAGTTGGGCATCAAGGTGTTGGACGAAGCGGGCTTGTTGGCCTTGGTGGCTGAACACGCGACCGAATAAGGACACGACATGGCTGTTCGCGAAATCTTGAAAATGGGCGACGAGCGCCTGCTGCGCGTAGCGCAACCTGTGACCGCCTTCAACACGCCAGAGCTACAAGCGCTACTCAAAGACCTTGACGACACCATGCTCGCCGCCAACGGTGCTGGCTTAGCTGCACCGCAAATTGGCGTGGATTTGCAAGTGGTGGTGTTTGGCTCAGGCGAGATCAACCCACGCTACCCCGATGCGCCTGTGGTTCCCTACACCGAGCTGATCAACCCTGTGCTCACACCTCTGGGTGACGAGGAAGAAGAGGACTGGAAAGGGTGCTTGTCTGTGCCCGGTTTGCGAGGTGTAGTGCCGCGATTCAAGCGTTTGCGCTACCAAGGTTTTGACCCAAAAGGCAACCCAATTGATCGCGCAGTTGAAGGCTTTCATGCGCGGGTGGTACAACACGAGTGCGATCACCTCGTTGGCGTGCTGTACCCCATGCGTGTGCGCGACTTTTCGCGCTTTGGCTATGCCGAGGTGTTGTTTCCGGGCTTGGCCGTCGACGACGATTAAGCTTGCAAAGCAGCCAACAACTCAGTCTCAATTTCCAACTGTGCTTTGTTTTGTTGCAACGCTGCGCCGTCAATCAAGAAGGTGTCTTCCACGCGTTCGCCCAAGGTACTGATTTTGGCCAACATCAGGTTGACTTTGTGGTTGGCCAACACACGCGCCACGCTGTAGAGCAAGCCCACGCGGTCGCTAGCGGAGATGCTCAGCAGCCATTTTTGCGCGCGTTCGTCGGGTTGCAAGGTCACGCGTGGTGCAATGGGGAAGCTCTTGACACGGCGTGATTGACGGCCTTTGCCGACCGGAGGCAGCGGTTCAGCTTTTTGGATGGCCTCGCTCAAACCAGTTTCCACCAAGTTGATGAGGTCGCGGTAGTGCTCAGAAAAATGATCGCTCACCACTTGGAAGGTGTCGAGCGCGTAGCCATTAGAGGCAGTATGCACTTTGGCATCCCAAATACTAAAGCCTGCTTGATCAAAGTAGCCGCAAATACGCGCAAACAAGTCCGCTTGATCGGGCGAATACACCATCACCTGCAAGCCTTCGCCCACAGATGACAGCCGTGCACGGACCATGACTTCCATGGCTTTGTCTTGTGTTTTGGCCACAGAGAGGCTGCGCGACAACTGGCGTGTGTGCCAGGCTATATCTGAAGCCTCGTGTCGCATGAAATAGCCTACGTCCAAGGTTTCCCAAAGATCCTGGTGTGCTTCAAAGGGCAGCGCGTACAGGGCCAGCATCTTGAGTGCATCGCTCTTGCGCAATTCCACTTCAGCATCGGCATCAGGGGCGCGGCCGCCTAAAGCACGCAGTGTGTAGCGGTACAAGTCTTCCAGCAGCTTGCCCTTCCAAGCGTTCCAAACCTTCGGACTGGTGCCGCGAATGTCCGCCACAGTCAGCAGGTAAAGGGCGGTGAGGTTGCGCTCGTTGCCCACACGTTTGGCAAAGGCTTGGATGATCTCGGGGTCGCTCAAGTCTTGCTTTTGAGCGATGTGGCTCATCGTCAAATGTTCTGCCACCAAGAACTCGATCAACTTGGCATCTTCTTTGTCGATGTGGTGATCACGAGAAAACCTGCGCACTTCGCCACGGCCAAGCTGCGAATGGTCACCACCTCGGCCTTTGGCAATATCATGAAACAAAGCGCCCGCGTACAAAATCCATGGTTTGTCCCAGCCCGCCGCAAGTTGTGAGCAAAATGGATATTCGTGTGCATGCTCGGCCATGAAAAATCGACGCACATTGCGCAGTACCGTCAAGATGTGCTGGTCTACGGTGTAGACGTGAAACAAGTCATGCTGCATCTGGCCCACGATGCGGCGAAAGGGCCAAAGATAGCGGCCCAGCACCGATGTTTGATTCATCAACCGCATGGCATGTGTGATGCCCAGAGGCGCTTGCAAAATGCGCAAAAACATGACGCGATTGACGGGGTCTTTGCGAAATTGCGCGTTCATCAAACTGCGAGCGTTGTATAGCGCTCTCAAGGTTCGTGCTGATAAACCTTTGATACCTGGGGTGGATTCGTAAAGCCAGAAAGTTTCCAGAATGGCGTGTGGCTCGTTGACGTAAACGTCGTCACCCAAGACTTCCAGCATGCCCGCCTTGTCGGCAAAACGCGCGTTGATTGGGCGCAGCTCGTGTTGGTTGCTGCTCAAACGTTCTTCAATGTTGAGCCACAAAATTTGGTTGAGCTGGGTCACCGCTTTGGCGGCCCAGTAATAGCGCTTCATCAGCGCTTCGCTGGCCAAACGGGCGTTGAGCGTACCGTCCTCTTCCACACCCAACCCCAAGCTTTGGGCGACGGCATGTTGCAAGTCAAACACCAAGCGGTCTTCACGGCGTTTGGCCGCCAAGTGCAAGCGTGTGCGGATGAGTGCCAGTGCGTCGTCGTTGCGCTTGAGTTGCTTGACCTCAAAGTCTGTCGCCAAGCCATTGCGGCCCAAGCTATCCCAGCTATCCCCTAATCCCGCGGCCTTGGCCACCCAAAGTAGCACTTGCAAGTCGCGCAATCCCCCTGGCGACTCTTTGCAGTTGGGCTCTAGCGAGTAAGGGGTGTTTTCGTATTTGGTGTGTCGCTGATTCATCTCCAGCGTCTTGGCCAAGAAGAAGGCCTTGGGGTCTAGCGCAATCGCGTAATGTTTTTGGAAGGCATCAAACAGCTGGATGCTGCCCACCAAAAAGCGTGCTTCCAGCAGTGAAGTTTGCACGGTGATATCGGCCGAGGCTTCTTCTACACACTCAGTCACGCTGCGCACGCTGGAGCCAATTTCTAGCCCCGTGTCCCAGCAGCTGCCGATGAACTGTTCAATCTTGGCTTTGAGTGCTTCGTCCTTTTCAGGCGATGTGCCATCGGGCATGAGTAAAAGCACGTCCACATCCGAGTACGGGTACAACTCGCCACGGCCATAGCCGCCCACAGCAGCCAAACACAGATTATTGTCAAAGCCTGCTGCTTGCCACAACGTGCGCAAGGTGTCGTCGGTCATGCTGCACAGCTTGTGCAACAAGGTTTTCACGCTGCGTGGGGTGGTAGAGCTGGACGCGGCCAGCAGCAATGTCGCCTTGTCCTTTCGGTAAATGTTGGCCAAGGCGTTCATCGCGTGGGGTGCTTAACAGCAGGTGGTGGTCACAAAGTCGGGCAAGTCGGGGCTGCCATCAGACAGGGTCAATACCTCGTAGCCCGTGGGTGTGACAAGGATGGTGTGCTCCCACTGGGCCGACAACGAGTGGTCGCGCGTGACGATGGTCCAGCCATCGCCCAACTCTTTGATGTCTTTCTTGCCCGCGTTGATCATGGGCTCGATGGTGAAGGTCATACCCTCTTGCAGCGTTTCACCTGTGCCCGCTTTGCCGTAGTGCAGCACTTGTGGCTCTTCATGAAACACCTGGCCAATGCCGTGGCCGCAAAACTCGCGCACCACAGAAAAGCCATGGCTCTCCGCAAAGCGTTGAATGGCAAAACCAATGTCGCCCAAACGTGCGCCTGGCTTGACCTTGACGATGCCGTGCCACATGGCCTCAAACGTCAACTTGGACAAACGCTTGGCCGCGATGGACACATCGCCCACCGCAAACATGCGGCTGGTGTCACCGTGCCAGCCGTCTTTGATGACGGTGATGTCAATGTTGACCGTGTCGCCTTTTTTCAGCGGCTTATCGTTGGGAATGCCGTGGCACACCTGATGGTTGATGGAGGTGCAAATGGACTTGGGGTAGGGGTTGTCACCGCTGGGGTTGTAGTTGAGCGGAGCGGGAATGGCCTGCTGAACTTGCGTGATGTAGTCGTAGCAAAGCTTGTCGAGCTGGTTGGTCGTCACGCCGGGCACCACGTGCGGGGTGATGAAATCGAGCACCTCGGAGGCCAGTTTGCCCGCGAGTCGCATGCCTTGAGCGCCTTGGGCGTCTTTGATGGAGATGGTCATGTTTGTTATTATCCCATTCGTAATAAAACGGCTCTTGCAAGTGTGAATTGTGTACAAAACATCCACACTCGGCACGTAAAATCTAATAATTGCCGAAAAGCCCCAGTCAGCGGCCCGGCGCGATTCGATTCCCGTCTTTTTCTCAAGGCTCCCTCGTGTCCCTGCACCTCAGCATTTTCGAAGGCGGCAACGCCATCAGCGATTTCCGTGTTCAACAGCTCTTGCCCCGTTTGGCGGCAATCTCCCCGCAAATCCAAGGACTGAGTGCCCGCTTTGTGCATTTGGCTGCGACCGAGGCCATATTGGATGACGCGCAGCAGCAAACACTGGCCGCTTTGCTGACCTATGGCGAGCCTGCTCATAAATCACCTGCAGGCACATTGCTGGTGGTGACGCCACGTTTTGGCACGGTGTCGCCTTGGGCATCGAAAGCCACTGACATTGCACACAACTGCGGTTTGCAACTCAAGCGCATTGAGCGCATCACCGAGTTCCACATCCAGCTCAAAGACGGCTTGCTGAGCAAAGCCACGCTCACACCCGAACAACTGCTGGCCGTGGCCGATGTGCTACAAGACCGCATGACCGAGTCTGTCATGCGCACACGCGACGAAGCCTTGGGCTTGTTCACCGAACTGCACCCCGCTCCGATGGAACAAGTGGACGTGCTCAAAGGCGGCGAGGCCGCACTGCACGATGCCAACAAGCGTTGGGGCTTGGCCTTGGCTGAGGACGAGATTGCGTATTTGGTGAATGCGTTTACCCAACTCAAGCGCAACCCCACCGATGTGGAGCTGATGATGTTCGCGCAAGCCAACAGCGAGCACTGCCGCCACAAGATTTTCAATGCCGAGTTCACCATCGACGGCGAAGCGCAATCGCACAGCCTGTTTGGCATGATTCGCCACACCGAAAAAACCAGCCCGCAATACACGGTGGTGGCTTATTCGGACAACGCCTCCATCATGGAAGGCCACAAAGTCGAGCGGTTCATCGCTACTAACAATGGCAAAGACCTGCCTCAGTACGAAAAAGTGTCGGCCACCAACCACGTGTTGATGAAGGTTGAAACCCACAACCACCCAACCGCCATTTCGCCTTACCCAGGTGCCTCCACCGGCAACGGCGGCGAGATTCGCGACGAGGGGGCAACAGGCCGAGGCTCAAAGCCCAAAGCCGGCATGTCGGGCTTCACGGTTTCTAAGCTGTGGGACAGCAAGTTGGGCCGCCCATCTCACATGGCCAGCCCTTTGCAAATCATGACCGAAGGCCCACTGGGTGGCGCTGCATTTAACAACGAGTTTGGCCGTCCCAACTTGACGGGCTACTTCCGAGAGTACGAACAAGACGTGGCCGGCGTGACACGCGGCTACCACAAGCCCATCATGATTGCGGGTGGCTTGGGCGTGATTGACAGCGAGCAAACCAAGAAGATTGAGTTCCCCGCAGGCAGTTTGCTCATTCAACTCGGCGGCCCCGGCATGCGCATTGGCATGGGTGGCAGCGCTGCCAGCTCGATGGCCAGCGGTACGAATGCAGCTGAGCTCGACTTTGACTCGGTGCAACGCGGCAACCCCGAAATTGAGCGTCGTGCGCAAGAGGTGATCAACCATTGCTGGGCGCAGGGTAAGAACAACCCCATCCTCGCCATTCACGATGTCGGCGCGGGCGGTTTGTCCAACGCATTCCCAGAGTTGACGAATGACGCATGCCGTGGCGCACGCTTTGATTTACGTGCCGTGCCACTCGAAGAATCGGGCTTGGCGCCCAAAGAAATTTGGTCGAACGAAAGCCAAGAGCGCTACGTGATGGCGATTGCGCTAGAGTCGCTTGAACAATTCAAAGCCTTCTGCGAACGTGAACGTTGTCCGTTTGCCGTGGTGGGTGTGG
>CAJBHE010000262.1 GCA_903952885.1 uncultured Burkholderiales bacterium | reverse complement strand
TACATCCTCAGACAGCGCTTCGCCCACCCAGACTGCCAGCAGCAGCACCGATACCGCTTCAAGCAGTCCCGCCGCACCAGCTGCTTCAGTCGCATCTGGCGGTTGTGCTTCGGGCTGTGCCTGCCACTGATTCTTCAAAACCACAAAGCACCACATGCCAATAAAAAAATACTTGCTGGCAGGCCTCTTGGTCTGGACACCTTTGGCCATCACCGTCTGGGTGCTGACCTGGTTGGTGGGCATCATGGATGGCATCTTCATCGACACCCTTTCTAAGTTCCGCCCTTTGGTGTCGCAAGACACTGTCACCTCGATGCGTGACATGACGGGTTTAGGCGTGATCTTGGTGCTGCTGGTGTTGCTGTTCACTGGCGCTTTAGCTTCCAATGTGTTGGGTAAATGGCTGGTGCGCCAGTGGGACAAACTGTTCACCAACATCCCCATCGTCAAGTCGATTTACGCCAGCGTCAAGAAGGTGTCGGACACCTTGTTTTCCAGCAACGGCAATGCGTTTCGCCAAGCCCTGTTGGTGCAATACCCCCACGCCGGCATGTGGACCATCGCGTTTCAAACTGGCACGCCTGTGGGTGAAGTGGCCAGTAAATTGAATGGCGAACACCTGAGCGTCTACGTGCCCACCACTCCCAACCCCACCAGCGGATTTTTCTTGCTGGTACCACGCAGTGACGTCATACCCCTCGATTTGAGCGTCGACGAAGCGCTAACGTATGTCATTTCCATGGGCGCTGTATCTCCTAGCGCCCCAGCTATTAACGAAAAGAGAAAATAAAAATGGCAATGCGTTCGCACTATTGCGGTCTGGTGACCGAAGCACTGAGTGGCCAAATCGTGAGCCTGTGTGGCTGGGTTAATCGTCGTCGTGACCACGGCGGTGTGATCTTCATCGACTTGCGTGACCGCGAGGGCTACGTGCAAGTGGTGTGCGACCCAGACCGTGCTGAGATGTTCAAGGTGGCTGAGAACGTGCGCAACGAGTTTTGCGTGCAGATCAAAGGCTTGGTTCGCGCTCGTCCTGACGGCACAACCAACGACGGTTTGAAGAGTGGCAAGATTGAAGTGTTGTGTCACGAACTGATCGTGTTAAACGAGTCAGTCACGCCTCCGTTCCAAATCGACGATGACAACTTGTCTGAGACCACACGTCTCACACACCGTGTGCTTGACCTGCGTCGCCCGTACATGCAAAACAACCTGATGCTGCGTTACAAGGTGTCGATGGAAGTGCGCAAGTACTTGGATGAGAACGGTTTCGTGGACATCGAAACTCCCATGCTTACAAAGAGCACGCCCGAAGGCGCGCGCGACTACCTCGTGCCTAGCCGCGTGCACGATGGCCACTTCTTTGCGTTGCCTCAGTCACCTCAGTTGTTCAAGCAGTTGTTGATGGTGGCGGGCTATGACCGTTACTACCAAATCACCAAGTGCTTCCGCGACGAAGACTTGCGCGCTGACCGTCAACCTGAATTCACCCAGATTGATATTGAAACCTCCTTCTTGAGCGAGGAAGAAATCCGCGACATGTTCCAAGGCATGATCAAGCGCGTGTTCACCCACACCATTGGTGTGGACCTCGGCGAATTCCCCGTCATGACGTACCAAGACGCCATGCACATCTATGGCTCAGACAAGCCAGATCTGCGCGTGAAATTGCAGTTCACCGAACTGACCGACGTCATGGGCGATGTGGACTTCAAAGTGTTCTCAGGCGCTGCCAACATGAAGGGCGGCCGTGTGGTGGCCTTGCGCGTGCCGAATGGTTCTGTGGAAGGCGGCGGTATCAGCCGTGGCGAGATTGACGCGTACACCGAGTTCGTCAAGATCTATGGTGCGAAGGGCTTGGCCTACATTCGCGTGAATGAGTTGGCTAAGGACCGTGACGGTTTGCAGTCACCTATCGTCAAGAACATTCACGACGCAGCATTGAACGCAGTGCTCGAGCGCACAGGCGCACAAGACGGCGACTTGATTTTCTTCGGCGCAGACAAAGCTAAGATCGTGAACGACGCCATCGGCGCGTTGCGCATCAAGATTGGTCACAGCGAGTTCGGCAAGAAGAACGGTTTGTTCGAAGACCGTTGGGCTCCGATGTGGGTGGTCGACTTCCCGATGTTCGAGTTTGACGACGAAAGCCAGCGTTACACCGCCGTACACCACCCCTTCACCGCGCCCAAAGACGGCCACGAAGACTGGATGGTCACCGCGCCCGAGAAGTGCATCTCCAAGGGCTACGACATGGTGTTGAACGGTTGGGAAATGGGTGGCGGCTCTGTCCGTATCCACCGCGCTGACGTGCAGCAAAAAGTGTTCGACGCACTCAAGATCACGCCCGAGGAAGCCCAGCTCAAGTTCGGCTTCCTGTTGGATGCCCTGCAGTACGGCGCACCTCCGCACGGTGGCCTGGCTTTCGGTCTGGACCGCATCGTGACGCTGATGACCGGCGCCGAGTCCATCCGCGATGTGATCGCCTTCCCCAAAACCCAGCGCGCTCAGTGCCTGCTTACGCAAGCACCCAGCCCGGTGGACGAAAAGCAGTTGCGCGAGTTGCACATCCGCCTTCGCACCGTGGAAGCGCCCAAAGCCGCTTAACGCGCCGCCGCCTCCACGATCGCCGCCACCGTGTCGGCGGTGACCGCGGACAAGGTCCAGCCCAGG
>CAJBHE010000261.1 GCA_903952885.1 uncultured Burkholderiales bacterium | reverse complement strand
TTGGGTCAGAATTTTAGTTGGGCTGGGTTTTTTGTCAAGGTTAGGTGTTGATCCAAGCCATTTGCCATGCTTGAAACTCAGCCAGACGCAACTGGTTGCCCGCAATGCTGCCTTCGTGCAAGCTGAGTAACTGATTTTCTGCAGCTTTGGAGTGATGGTTTGCAGGTTCTGCCAGCAAACCGTTCCTGCGGCTATTTATTTTATTTTTATGGTTTGACAAGTATCTTTTGGGCTTGCATGACCATTTGCTGTGCGGCGTGCACCAACTGCGGCACATGGGCATGGCCAGTTTGTAGGGCGCTGCTGAGTAGCGCCAAGTCTTCAATGTATTCGTGCACCATTTGGTTGCGCAGTTTGCGCATGAGCAGCCAATCTTCGACGGATTGAATCCAGCCGAGACGCTCGGCCAAATTGAGGTTGTCGATGGCGGCCCCCGGCTTTTCTGCCAAGGAGAGGAGCAGTTGTGGCAAAAATTTGTCGCCCAAGTTGTCTTGCAGGCGGCCGAAGCGGCTGACAAAGGCATCGAGCCGTTCGGCCAACACGGGATCGGTTTCGACTTGTTGAGCAACGTCAACGGTGAACAGGTCTGCGAACAAGCGACGGTCTGTGTCGAGCAAGTGTTTGACTTCTTTTTCGGTCACACGGCACAAGAACTCAAGCCGCTGACGCTGTTGACTTTCGAGGGTCATAACTGAATGCCGCTTTGCTCGGCCATGGTGTGAATGGGCTGAGGCTGGAGGTTGGGCGCTTTTAAAAGAATGTCGATTTTTTGGTCGCCCAATTGGCGAACAAGCTGGGCGTAAATTTTTCCGATGGTTAGCGCTGGGTTGTCGATGTTTGCGGGTGCTGTGAACAGCAGATCGATGTCGCCGCCTTTTGCAGCATCGTTCACGCGCGAGCCAAATAAGGTGACGTGCGCGCCCTCACCCAACACGGCATGAGCGGTGTGTTTGATGGCTTTAATTTGAGGTTCTGTGAGGCGCATGCTTTAAAGCTTACACCACGCGCAGGCTTTCAACGGCCATGCGCAGCTTTTGGGGCTGGCCTAGCAAGTCGACCAACACGAAGGCGCGGGTTTCGCCATCGTGGGCGATGTATTTGCCTTCTAGGCCTTGCAGCGGGCCAGTGCCAATTTGTATGGCGTCGCCCGGGGCGAACATGCGCTCTAGTGCTTCAGGTGATGCTTCTTTTAAAAATGCAATGAAGTCAGGCGGCACTTTGGCGGGCTGCGGGCCAAAGCTGACGAGCTTGCTGACGCCCAAGGTGGAGCGAATGGGCCCCCAGTTTTGTGTGGTGTCGTCGAGCTGAATGAACAGGTAGCGGCTGAACATGGGCTCGGTGATGGTCTGCACCTTTTGGTTGCGCAGTTTTTGCACCTGCAGGGTGGGCAAGAAGCAGTGGAAGCCTTGGTTTTGTAGGTTGTCAAGGGCGCGGGCTTCTTGGCGGGGCTTGGTGTGGACGACGTACCAAGCGGTGGTGTTTGTCTCGGGTATTTCGCTATTCATTGTTTGTAAAGTCTAACTAAACTTGTAAGGTCACTTCTTGACTCGCAGCGTTAAAGTGTCGTTTTATCTTTGTTTGAAAGCGTGCTCAACATGTCTACCAAAAACCCATTCGACCCCGCCGCCTTGTCAGACAGCGTGAAAGAGCAAGCGCAGCAAATTTGGTTGGCTGGCTTGGGCGCTTTCGCCAAGGCGCAAGAGGACGGCACCAAGGCCTTTGAAAAGCTGGTGAGCGATGGCATCACCATGCAACGCAAGGTGAGCGCCACGGCGGAAGAAAAACTGGCCGAGGCCACACAAAAAGCCACGCAAGCGGCACACACCTTGAGTGAGCGTGCCACGGGCCAATGGGGCAAGCTGGAAGGTATTTTTGAAGAGCGCGTGTCAAAGGCCATGCAGAGCTTAGGCCTGCCCTCTGCCGCGGAGATGAAAGCACTGCACGATCGCGTGGCAGCGCTGGAGGCGCAGCTGGCTGCAAAGCCTAAATCTTCAGTGAAAGGTGCAGTGAAAACTGCGCCGAGGGCAGCAGCTAAGAATTCGCCTACTAAGTAATTGGGGTCAGATCCCAATTAATTACCCTCCAATTAAGCACCATGGCAAAGAAAGCGCCACGCCGAACCGCAGAGCGGATTTTGGAGGTCACGCTCGAGTTGTTTAACCGCTTTGGCGAGCCCAATGTGTCGACCACCTTGATCTCGTCAGAGCTGAGCATCAGCCCGGGCAACCTGTATTACCACTACCCTGCCAAGGAGGCGCTGGTCACGGCGCTGTTTAATCGCTATGAGGCGGCGCTGGACGACTTGTTAGAGGCAGCACCCGGCGTACACGACCTGGAAGACGCGTGGTTTTTCATGCACTCGCTGTTTGAGCTGGTCTGGCAATACCGCTTTTTGTACCGCGATTTGAACGACTTGCTGAGCAAGAACCGCAAGCTAGAAACCCACATCAAAGACGCGCTGCTGCACAAAACCACCGCGTTTCGCACGCTGCTGGACAGCCTAGAGCACGGGGGCGCAATGGCCATGACCGTGAGTGAGCGCGAAGCCACGGCCACACACATGGTGGTGATGCTGACGTGGTGGCTGAGTTTTGAGTACGTGCGCAACCCGCGCCATGCGCTGGAGCCCGAGAGTGCGCAGGCGTCGCTGCTGCGCGGGGCAAAGAGTGTGTTGGGGTTGCTGCTGCCGTATGCGACGGTTGAGCATAAGGCTCATTTGAATGCGCTGCTGTCTGCTTACTAAATCTACTATTGCCTTGCAAGATTCAAGAGATGGAGGCAAAATATGCGCATCCGAAATGCGCACCCAAACATCATGCAAGCAGAACACAATTCTCCAAGCTCGAAACGAGCCGCTAACCTCACATTATCGACCGAAGTATTGGCCGACGCGAAAGCACTTGGCATCAATCTTTCAAAAGCCTGCGATTTACATTTGCGTGAGCTAGTACGAAAAGAAAAAGAGGC
Organism: uncultured Burkholderiales bacterium; assembly: GCA_903952885.1. Taxonomy (GTDB): domain Bacteria; phylum Pseudomonadota; class Gammaproteobacteria; order Burkholderiales; family Burkholderiaceae_C; genus Limnohabitans. The sequence continues at coordinate 843 of CAJBHE010000261.1, read as the reverse complement.
CAGGTGGAAGGCTGAACATGCAGACTTTATCCAAGCCTACAACCAAACAGTTGCCGAAGAATCGCTGCCGCTTGATGCTTGGAGAACTTTTTAATGGCGCGGTTTGATGTGTACCAAAACTCTGGGCCGTTAGCGACATCAACACCTTATTTGCTGGATGTTCAATGTGCATTACTAGACGGCTTGGACACTCGGGTTGTGATTCCTCTAAGACGGGTTGATAAGTTTCCTGCGGTGAGTTTGGCCAAGGATTTAACGCCTGTTTTCGATATTGAAGGCTTTTCATGCATTCTTGAAACACCCAAGCTTGCAGCTGTTCCTACTCGACTCTTAAAAACTTATGTCACAAGCTTGAGCGATCAGCAAAGCTTGATCTCTAATTCACTTGATCGACTGTTTAACGGCTATTGACCCATCAAATAATTAGGTTCTGACCCCAATTAACGCAATGAGGCTTCTACGAGTTTGACCCAGTAGGTGGCGCCCAAGGGGATAAGCGCATCATTGAAGTCGTAGTTGGGGTTGTGCAGAGTGCACGGTCCTTCGCCATGGCCGATTTCTCGGTGTACGCCGTCGCCATTGCCGATGAAGCAATACGCGCCGGGTTTGGCTTGCAGCATGTACGAAAAGTCTTCTGCGCCCATGGTGGGCTCTTGCGCCAGCACGTTGTCTGCACCCACGATGTCGGCTATCACTGCGCGTGCGAAGTTAGCTTCTGTCGGATGGTTGATGGTGGGTGGGTAGTTGCGTTCAAACTCAAAGGTGAAGCTTGCACCAAAGGCCGCGCTGGTGTGGGCTGCCACGTCGCGCATGCGTTGCTCGATCATGTCAAGCACTTCTAGG
>CAJBHE010000260.1 GCA_903952885.1 uncultured Burkholderiales bacterium | reverse complement strand
CCAAGCTCTCTACCGGCATTGGTTTTTTTGATCACATGCTCGACCAAATCGCGCGTCATGGTTTGATTGATCTCGACATCCAAGCCAAGGGCGACCTGCACATCGACGGCCACCACACGGTGGAAGACGTGGGCATCACCTTGGGCCAAGCGTTTGCCAAAGCCGTGGGCGACAAAAAAGGCATTCGCCGCTATGGCCACGCCTATGTGCCGCTCGACGAAGCACTCAGCCGCGTGGTGGTGGACTTTTCTGGCCGCCCAGGTTTGATCATGCACGTGCCGTTCAAGAGCGGCATGATTGGCGAGTTCGACAGCCAATTGGCGTTTGAATTTTTCCAAGGCTTTGTGAACCACGCCTTCGTGACCCTGCACATCGACAACCTGCGTGGCGAAAACGCGCATCACCAAGCTGAGACCGTATTCAAAGCGTTTGCTCGCGCACTGCGTGCCGCTTTGGAGTTGGACCCACGCTCTGCCGGCATGATTCCATCCACCAAGGGGAGCTTGTGATCCCTCGCGGGTATGAATAACAAAGTCGCCGTCGTTGATTACGGCATGGGCAACCTGCGCTCTGTGGCGCAGGCAGTCATGCATGCCGCCTCAGAAGTAGACCATGCTGAGGTAGCAGTAACGTCTGACCCACAAGTGGTGCGCGACGCACACCGCGTGGTGTTGCCCGGCCAAGGGGCTATGCCTGACTGCATGCGCGAGTTGCGCGAGTCGGGACTGCTTGACGCCGTGCTGGAGGTTGCCGAAAAAAAGCCTTTGTTTGGCGTGTGCGTAGGCATGCAAATGATGCTGGATCACAGCGCTGAAGGTAACACGCCTGGCTTGGGCTTGATTGCTGGTGAGGTGGTGAAGTTTGATTTGGCAGGCCGCACGCAAGCCGATGGCAGCCGCTTCAAAGTGCCGCAAATGGGCTGGAACCAAGTGTTGCAAACCCAGCCGCACGTCCTGTGGCAAGGTATTCCGGACGCCAGCTACTTTTACTTTGTGCACAGCTTTTACGCGCAACCTCAAAATTCAGAGCACAGCGCAGCTCAAACCGACTATGGCGCCCTTTTTACATGCGCCGTGGCACGTGACAACCTTTTTGCGACACAATTTCACCCCGAGAAGAGCGCGGCGCATGGCTTGGCCCTGTTTCGCAATTTTCTGCACTGGAACCCTTGAACTTTTAACGCCATCATGTATTTAATTCCCGCCATCGATCTCAAAGACGGACATTGCGTGCGCCTCAAACAAGGCGACATGGAGCAATCCACCACCTTCGGTGAAGACCCCGCGCAAATGGCACTCAACTGGGTGGCCAAAGGCGCTCGTCGCTTGCACTTGGTGGACTTGAACGGCGCTTTCGCCGGCACCCCGCAAAACAAAGCGGCCATCAAGGCCATTTTGCAAGCCGTGGGTCACGACATTCCGGTTCAGTTAGGTGGCGGCATTCGCGACCTCGACACGATTGAAAAATACATTGACGCTGGCCTAAGTTACGTCATCATTGGCACAGCGGCTGTGAAAAACCCAGGCTTCTTGCGCGACGCCTGTAGCGCCTTTGGCGGACACATCATCGTCGGTTTGGATGCCAAAGATGGCAAAGTGGCCACCGACGGTTGGAGCAAGCTCACCGGCCACGACGTGGCTGACCTCGGCAAGAAGTTTGAAGACTACGGCGTCGAGTCCATCATCTACACCGACATTGGGCGTGACGGCATGTTGAGCGGCATCAACATCGATGCCACCGTCAAATTGGCACAAGCCGTGTCGATTCCCATCATCGCCTCGGGCGGTTTGTCCAACATGGCCGACATCGAACAGTTGTGCGCCGTGGAAGGCGAGGGCGTGGAAGGTGTGATCTGCGGCCGCGCCATTTACAGCGGCGATTTGGACTTTGAAAAAGCCCAAGCCCGCGCTGACGAACTCAATGACTAATGCCACAGCTGCCGGTAGCGCGGCGTTTGTGGATTCTTATCAAGGACTCGCCTGCCAGCGCTTGACCTTGCCTTGCGGCGATACCGTGTTGGTGGCCCTGCAAGGCGCGCATGTGTTGTCGTGGGTCAGCCAAGGTCGCGAGCGTTTATTTTTGAGTCCCAATAACCTGTGGGATGGCAAATCCGCCATCCGTGGCGGCGTGCCGGTGTGCTTTCCCCAGTTCAACCAACGCGGCACATTGCCCAAGCATGGCTTCGCCCGCAACATGGTTTGGAAGTTTGACGATGCTGCGCAGGGAGGCGAGGCAGTGGCCAACGGCGACGCCGCCCACATCGCCTTCACCCTCAGCACCAACGCCGACACACTCGCCATTTGGCAACAAGCCTTTGTGGCCGAGCTGCGCGTGGCGATGACACCGGGTCAACTCACCCTCACGCTGACCGTCAACAACACCGAAGCGCAAAATGAATTGCACTTCACCGGCGCACTGCACACCTACTTAGCCGTGGACGACATCGAACAGTTGTGCGCCGTGGAAGGCGAGGGCGTGGAAGGTGTGATCTGCGGCCGCGCCATTTACAGCGGCGAT
>CAJBHE010000259.1 GCA_903952885.1 uncultured Burkholderiales bacterium | reverse complement strand
CCTTGGCTGTGGGGTGGCGTGCTGTTGATGGTGTTGGGTGGCGTGTTGGCCGCCCTTGACCGGAGATACCGCAAATGAAAAAAGTTTTGATTCCGCTGGTCTTGTTCATCGGTCTCGTGGTGTTTTTAGCTGTAGGTTTGAAGCGCGATCCACGTGAAATTCCATCGCCCTTGATTGGCAAGCCCGCGCCGCACTTCACTTTGTTCACGCTTGAATCGGGCGACGCCAAGTTTTCACCCATCGACATGCAAGGCCAAGTCTGGATGCTCAATGTGTGGGCGACGTGGTGCGTGGCGTGCCGTGAAGAGCACCCCGTGCTGGTCGCGTTTGCTGAAAAGAACCAAGTTCCGATCGTGGGCCTGAGCTACAAAGAAATACAGCCGCAAGACTCCGCTTACAAATCGCCGTTTGACGAGAAGCTCAAGCTCGCGCGTGAGCGCAGTCAAGTGTGGCTCAAGCGTCATGGCAACCCCTACATGACCACGGTCATGGACTTGGACGGCCGTGTGGGCATCAATTACGGCGTCTATGGTGTGCCCGAGACTTACGTCATCGATAAGGGTGGCGTGATTCGCTACAAGTTTGTGGGCGCTTTATCGCCCGCATTGTTGGCTGAAAAAATCTTGCCGCTGATTTCGGAGTTGAACAAGTCATGAAACGTTTCATTCTGAATGCCGCCTTGGCGATCAGCATCGTGTTCTTTGCCTCTATGAGTATGGGTCGCGAGGCTGTGCCCATGGCTGAAGACCCCAAGCTCGAAGCCCGCTTGGTGGACATCTCGCAAGAGCTGCGCTGTTTGGTATGTCAAAACGAATCCTTGGCTTCGTCGCATGCCGAGTTGGCGGACGACTTACGTCAAGAAGTGCGCGAATTGATTCGCTCGGGTAAGTCTGACCAGGAGGTCAAAGATTTCCTGGTCGCCCGATATGGTGACTTTGTCTTGTATCGCCCCGAGGTCAAGCCTTTGACGTGGGTGTTGTGGTTTGGTCCGTTTTTACTGCTGGTGATCGCTGCCATCTGCCTCGGTGTGTATTTGCGTCAACGCCGTGCCTTGGCTGCGCCCAAGGCGATGACGGACGACGAGCGCGAACGCGCCAAGCAACTGTTGAAAGGTTGATGTGAATCCCGCACTCATTTTTATTTTTATCGCTGTGACCATGATAGCTGTTGTGTTGAGCGTGTTGGGCGTGTCGCTGTGGCGCGGCTCTCAACAGGGCGCCCGTTTGGCGGCGCACCAAACCGACGCTGCTAACAACCCTGCCCAAGCCAATGCAGCGGTCTACCGCGATCAAATGGCTGAGCTAGACCGCGAATTTGTGATGGGCAACCTGAACTATGAAGAGCTCAAAGCTGCGCGTGATGAGCTCTCGCAACGTTTGTTGGCCGATGTAAGTGCCGGTGGTTTAAGTGACAAGGCTGAGGTTCATGTGCCTGCGGCCTCTGATGCTGTGCCGTGGCATAAGCCTTGGCGTGCCATTGGCTTGCTGGTGTTTGTGGTGCCGGTGTCCTCCATGCTGATGTATAGCGTGTTGGGCGAACCCGCTGCGCTGGACCCCATGGCTTTGAAGCAAGGTGTGGATACATCTGTCGAAATGACGCCAGAAAAACTGGCCGAGATGGCGACCGCACTGACGCGCCGTTTACAAGACGAGCCCAACAGCATGGATGGCTGGGTCATGTTGGGACGCGTCCAGCGTGCGCAGGGTCACTTTGAAGAGTCCGCCGAGGCTTATGCCAAAGCCTTGACTTTGAGCCGTGATGACAACTTATCGATAGAACGCGCCGAAGTTCTGGCGCAAAAAAACGGCGGTAGTTTTGCCGGCGAACCATGGCTCATCATCCAACGCGTGCTCACGGCTGACCCGCATCACCTCAACGCTTTGTTCTTGGCTGGTAGCGCGTCTTATGCAGAGATGAATTTCAATACAGCCTTGCGTTATTGGGAACGTGCTCGGGAAGTCGTACCCGCTGATTCACCCGATGCACCCGAACTTGACCGCGCCATTGCTGAAGCCCGCGGCAAGATGGGTTTGCCAGCGATTCCTCCTCGCGCTGTCAGTGCAGCTGAGACACAAGCCAGCAAAGCCGCCATGGTTGCCAGCAGCATCAGTGGTCGTGTCTCATTGGTCAAAGAGCTTCAAGGCTTGGTGGCCCGCACCGACACTGTGTTTGTTTACGCCACGCCCGTTGCTGGCTCACGCATGCCTGTTGCCATTGTTCGCACCACGGCCGACAAATTGCCATTTGACTTTGTGCTCGACGACAGCACCGCCATGAACCCCGCGGTCAAGCTCTCGGGCATGGAAGAGGTGACGGTGCGTGCGCGTATTTCAAAGAGTGGTCAAGCGGTTGCGCAAGTGGGTGACTACGGCGTGAGCCTCACGCCTGTGAAGCCTGGTAGCAAAGGTTTGAACTTGATGGTGCGAGACACATTGCAGGTGACACCTTAAAAACAAAGTCCCCGCAGTCAAAAACTGCGGGGACTTTGTTTAATGAGGAGAAGCTTTTTACAGCAAACCGTTCATACGTGCAAAGTGCAGTGTTTGTGTGCGGCTCTTCACGTCCAAACGACGGAATAAGCGCCACAAGTGAACTTTCACGGTGTGCTCGCTGATTTCCAACTCAGCGGCGATGTCGCGGTTGCTCAAACCACGATCCAGCATCACGATGAGTTGCTTTTGGCGCTTAGACAACTTTGTTTCGCCAACTGCAACGACTTCTTCGTCGCCATTTTCTGCAGCAAACAAGCCTTGGATAGCAGAGGAAATTTCGTTAGCAGGGCTGGACTTCTCGATATAAATATCAGCACCAGCTTCGATGCAAGTCTCTTCTGCTTCGCCTGCTGGCATGGCAGAAATCACAGCCAATGGCACATTGGCATACATGGTCTTGATATCTTTGACGGCGGAGGTGCCTTTGACGCCAGGCAGCAGCAAATCGAGGACAAACAATTCGGGGTCACCATTTTTGATAATGGCGGCTTGCAATTCACTGAGCTTTTCCAATTCGATCACTTTCGATGCGGGACGCATGCGACGCAACAACATGGCGATAGCTTGGCGTACCAAGGGGTGGTCGTCAATGATGTACATACTCATTTTTATTACTCCTGAATCAATATTAGTAGTTTAGCCCCATTGCGGACCGGACTTCGCGCATAGTCTCACGGGCCGTTATGCGAGCTTTTTCAGTACCTGCATCCACGATGTCACGAACAACTTTGGGATTAGTGACATATGGTTCGGCCCGTTCTAGCATGGGTTGCTGCTCTCGTAGGATGGCATCAATGATGGGTTGTTTGCACTCTAAACAGCCAATGCCTGCGGTTTTGCAGCCTTGGGCCACCCACTCACGTTGGCCCGCATCGCTGTAGACCAAGTGGAATTGCCACACGGGGCACTTATCGGGGTTTCCCACATCGGTACGTTTTTGGCGTGCAGGATCTGTGGGCATGCGCTTGACTTTGTGCTCAATCGTCGCGCGGTCTTCGCGCATGGCGATGGCGTTGTTGTAGCTCTTACTCATTTTTGCGCCATCTAGGCCTGGCAGCTTGCTGGTTTCGGTCAGCAACGCGTGGGGTTCGGTCAAGATGACTTTTCCTGTGCCTTTGAAGTAGCCTTCTAAGCGCTCGCGGTCTTGCCCGTCAAGTTCGGGCGCAGAAGCAATGTAGCCCAGTGCGCCTTCCATGGCTTTGGCGTCGCCCGTTTCTTGGTAAGCCTTGCGAGACTTTTCAAAGCGTTTGATGCTTTCTTTTGGCAGTTTGGTCAACGAGGCTTGTACTTTTTCTTCAGCGTTGATTTCGCGGCCATACAAGTGGTTGAAGCGGCGTGCTGCTTCGCGCGTCAGCTCGACATGGCTGGCTTGGTCTTCGCCCACGGGCACATGCTTGGCTTTGTAAATCAAGATGTCAGCGGCTTGCAGCAACGGGTAGCCCAAGAAGCCGTAGGTCGACAAGTCTTTGTCTTTCAACTTTTCTTGTTGGTCTTTGTAAGTGGGCACGCGCTCCAACCAACCCAGGGGTGTGCCCATGGCCAAGAGGGTGAACAACTCGGCATGCTCAGGGATGCGACTTTGCAAGAAGATGGTGCAAGCGTTTGGGTCAAGGCCAGCAGCGAGCCAGTCGATCACCATCTCGTAAACGTTCTTCTCGATCACCTCACGGTTTTCGTAGTGGGTGGTCAGCGCGTGCCAGTCAGCGACAAAGTAGTAGCAGTCCATCTCGGACTGCAAGCGCACCCAGTTTTTCAAAGCGCCGTGGTAGTGGCCCAAATGCAAAGCACCCGTGGGGCGCATGCCGGAGAGAACGCGT
>CAJBHE010000258.1 GCA_903952885.1 uncultured Burkholderiales bacterium | reverse complement strand
GGGCCTTTGGTGAGAAGACCCAGCCCACACCACACATAGGCCCAGCGCAAGGCTGAACGAGAGCCGGTAGAGGCGAAGCTCCACAAGCACAGGCCTGTGGCAATCAGCAAGGCATTGAGCATGCCGTCGGCAGTGGCTGCACGGCCAATGGCCAACAGACCCAAGCTTGAGCCCAGCATGAACGCGGCGCGTTGACCAGCGGCCTCACCCCATTGCTGAGCAGCAAATCGCCACACGCCAAAGGTCGCAGCTAGAACGGCCAAGGCCGATGGCAAGCGGGCCACCCAGTCATGAGGGCCGAGCACGGTCATCAGAGCCGCTTGGCACCAATAAATGAAGATAGGTTTATCAAAACGGTCTGCACCATTGAGGGTGGTGTGCCCCCAATCGCCGGAGGTCAGCATTTCGCGCGAGGCTTCGGCAAACGCCCCTTCGTCCACATCAAATAGAGGCGCACCTGCCAAGCGAACCAAATACAGGCTCAGCAGGGCAAGTGTGACCCAGGCGGCGCTGGTCCAGCGAAGTGGGTTACAGAACTGGATCATGCGTGTGCGGTGTGCCAACCCTCAGAAGGCTCGGGCGAGTGGTTGTGCATCACGTGGTAGGAGCGAGCACCGCTTTGGTCAAAGTAGCTGCGCATCAAGATTTCAGCCAACACGCCCGTGGTCAGCATTTGAACGCCTGCGAGCAGCGCAAAGAAGCCCAGCCACAACAAGGGGCGGCCCCCCACTTGTTCGCCAAACAATTTCAAAATACCCAAGTAAGCCAAGACCAAGCTGCCCACAGCTGAAAAGATCAGGCCAATGCCGCCAAAGAAATGGCCCGGGCGTGTGCCAAAGCGCAAGAAGAAGTACATGGCCAACAAGTCAACGATCACACGAAACGTGCGTGAAATGCCGTATTTGGACTCGCCCAACATGCGCGCGTGGTGACGCACGGGCTCTTCGGCCATGCGACGTGGAGACGTGACCGTGGCCAACCAAGCGGGAATGAAGCGGTGCATTTCGCCATACAACCGAACTTTGCGTAGCACTTCGCCACGGAAGGCTTTCAGGCTGCAGCCTAAGTCTTTGAAGTCGAGGCCTGAGACTTTGCGAATCAAGGTGTTGGCAATCATGGACGGGAACTTGCGCAAGATAAAACCATCTTGGCGCTTTTGACGCCAGCCGGCCACCATGTCGAGGTCTTCGTTGAGCAAGCGTGCCACGAGTTTGGGGATGTCGCGCGGGTCGTTTTGCAAATCGCCGTCCATGGTGACGATCACGTCTCCACGGGCAGCATCAATGCCGGCTTGCATGGCCGCGGTTTGTTTGAAGTTGCGGCGCAGCTCGACCACGCGGATGTGTGGGCCAATTTCTTTGGCGCGCTTGAGCAATGCGGGTACGGTGTTGTCAGAGCTGCCATCGTCGACCAAGATCAATTCCCAAGGCATGGGGTAGTGGCTCAGCGCTTCTTGAACCGCGTCAATTTGCAAAGGTGCGTTTTCTTGTTCGTTGTACATGGGCACAACCACCGACAAGGTGTGCTGTGGCATGGGGGCGATGGCGTCTGACATGATATGAAAACCTTATTGAGAAAATGTGGCTGGCGCCCCGTCAAGGCGATGCAGCGGCTTTTGGCTCCAGCCCAAAATACGAGCCAATGTGGCTGATCCAACCGTGACGGCCAAGGCCATCAGATGCACTGCCAAAGCGGTGGCAGCGATGTCGGGCCAAGGCAAAGAGGCTGTCCACTGGATGCCAAAAATAACGCCGCCTTCGTAGGGCCCAAACCCTGCTGGCGGTTGCAAAGGAAGTGTAGCGGCGAGCTCGCCGCCCACAGAGCCGTGCAAGGCGGTTCGGAAATCAATGGGCAACATGACCCACAACGGCCAAGCAATGGCGCAAGCTTTGACAATCCAATTGGAAATGGCATAAATCCAGCTTTCCCAAGCGGGCGGCGGTGCTTGGAAGGGTTCAGTGCCTTCTTTACGCGACATGCGGTACATCAGCCAAGTCCAGGTCAAGGGCAAGATCCACATGGCCAGCGCCATCATGGCCACCGCCAATACCAAACTAATTTCCATAGAAAACGGGGCAAACAATGCAACGGACAAACCGCCCAGCACGGCCATGTCTTGCACACGCAACCTGAGCAAACTGATGCTGGCTTGGCGAATCGAAATACCACCTTGTCGGTGCAACACCCACACATAAATGGCTTCGCCACCACGCATGGGCACGAGCACCACCCAGGCGCTGTGACGCACCATCAGGCCCCAGGCCTCACGCCAACCCATGTTGAGCGTGTCGCGCCATTCCGTGCGAACGCGGCCAGCCCGAAGCAGATGACTGCCGGCCATGCCAAGCGCGCTGACCAGCCAGACATATAGGGGGACTCGCTGCCAAGCCGCAATGGCCACAGGCCAATCGACGGCACGCAGCATCCACGCCATGATGGCGATGGCAACCAGGGTGACGCCTATGGACGCCCAGATTTTATTGGGAGATTGTTTCATGCGGCTTGTTCAGAGGTGGGGGGCCACCAGGCGTAGACGCGCCACAGTACGCTGGTCATTGCCAAGCCGCCAAGTGCCCATTGCCATAACAAGGCCAGCGGCATGCCTTCATCAAATGTCAAGGCAGCCCACGCACCCAAGCACTCGACTGACACTGGCAGCCACGGAAAAGCTTGGTCATTCTTGCTTGGCCAAGCAAAAGGAAAACGCCAAGCTAGCCAGCCCACCATCAGACCAAGGCCGCCACCTACCAGTAAATCGGCGGGCCAATGCGCACCGACAGCGACACGTGAAAGAGCAATGGTTGAGGCAATGGCCCACGACAACCACTCCAACCATCGAGGGTAAGCACGGGCGCGAATTAAGCAAACCCAAAGCGTGCCCATACAAAGGGCGGCGAGGGCGTGGCCCGAGGGCATGGATTGGTGGTTGATAACGGGGTTGCCAATGAAGTGAAGCAGGTCTCCATCCAAAGCTGCCCCAGGTCTTGGCAGGTTGAGCCAAGGCTTGAGGGTGTGCGTCACGATGCCACCAAGAATGAAGCCAGTGAGTACCACGCGCGCCCCCAAGTCACCTCGACTCATGATGCTGACCAAGATCAGCACCGCCCAGCCCAAGCCAGAAACTGTCATGCAAGACCAAAATAGGTCCGGCAGTTGCAGCGCAGCGTGGTTCAGCCCAAGCATCAAGCTCGGGTGCCACGCTGAAAAATGGACTAAGACGCCAGTTGCAATGAGCAAGGTCGCCACCGCAAACCAAATATATGGGTTAGGCGGCGGCGAGAAAGTAATCTGCATGCAGGCGTATGAGGGCGAGCAAGCTCAGTCGCTGCCAAACAAATCGCGGGTGTAAACCTTGGCTGCCACATCACTTAGATCAGGCGTTTGACGGTTGGCCACGATCACATCGCATTGCGACTTGAACGATGCCAGGTCGTGCGTGACCTCAGATTTGAAAAACTCTTCCTCTGCCAACAAAGGCTCGTACACGATGACGCGAACGCCCTTGGCTTTGAGACGCTTCATTACACCTTGAATGCTGCTGGCGCGGAAGTTGTCGCTGCCCGCTTTCATGATGAGGCGGAAGAT
>CAJBHE010000257.1 GCA_903952885.1 uncultured Burkholderiales bacterium | reverse complement strand
CGTCCGATGTCAGAGTGAGAAAAGCCAATCAACATGTCGATCGGTGTAGGTGTCAGATCCCAGGTTTCAACCACAGGAATACCCGAGGCCAACAGCCGTGTGCGTGCTTTGCCTGGCGGCAAGATGCCCGTCAAAAAGATGCCATCGGGCCGTCGACCAATGATGGCCTCGAGTAAGGTCTCTTCTCGATCAGATGAATAGCCCGATTGCCCGAGCATGAGCTGGTAGCCCGCATCAAACAATGTGCTGTTGAGTGACTCAATGGTTTCCATGAATACCGACACCACGGTGCTGGGCACCACAGCGGCAATGAGACGGCTGCGAGACGACGCCAACCCACCCGCCATGCGATTGGGCACATAGCCTGTGCGCTGCACGGCCTCTTGCACTTTGCGAAGCACATCTGGCGACACCTGGTTAGGGGTGTTGATGGCCCTTGATGCAGTGATTGGGGCCACGCCCGCGAGCATGGCCACATCGCGCAGGGTTATTGCACCGCTGCTGCGGCGTGAACGTTTGGATTGTTCTTTGTCGGACATGAAATTCACTTGCTTAAGTTGCAATGGTACCGCTATCATTGTGCAAATGTATGCCGTCAGGCACAACAAATGATAGGAGACATAGATGACGCCACTCACCATCCGCATGCATGCCCGCGACAACGTGGCCATTGTGGCGAATCAGGGTGGGTTAGCTAATGGCACTGTGCTGAGCGATGGCATCACCTTGCGTGATCAAGTGCCGCAAGGTCACAAAGTCGCCTTGGTCGATATTGCGTCGGGCGAGCCGGTGTTGCGCTATGGCATTCCAATTGGCTTTGCCATGCAAGATATTGCTTCAGGTAGCTGGGTGCATGAGCGTTTGCTGCAAATGCCCTCGGCACGTGAGTTGGATAACTTGCCCATCGCCACCGTGAAGCCTGAACCCTTACCTCCGCTCGAGGGCTACACCTTTGAGGGGTATCGCAATGCCGACGGGTCGGTGGGGACGCGTAACATTTTGGCCATCACCACCACGGTGCAGTGCGTCTCGGGTGTAGTGGAATTTGCTGTGGAACGCATAAAGTCGGAGTTATTGCCCAAGTACACGCGCGTAGACGATGTTGTTGGGTTAGAACACACCTATGGATGTGGTGTAGCCATTGATGCCGATGGCGCAGAGATTCCGATTCGCACCCTGCGCAACATCAGTTTGAACCCTAACTTTGGCGGCGAAGTGATGGTGGTGAGCTTGGGCTGCGAAAAGTTGCAACCCGAACGGTTGATGCCACCCGGTGCGATTCCCATCAACGACCAACGCGGCGAGGCACTCGATGTGGTGTGCCTACAAGACGACGCCCATGTGGGCTTCATGTCGATGATTGATTCGATCATGAAAACGGCGGAGCACCACTTACAACGCTTGAACCAACGCCGTCGCGAGACCGTACCTGCCAGCGAGTTGGTGGTGGGGGTGCAGTGCGGCGGCAGCGATGCATTTTCAGGCGTAACGGCAAACCCCGCTGTGGGCTATTGCACCGATTTGTTGGTGCGAGCAGGTGCGAGTGTGATGTTCTCTGAAGTGACCGAAGTGCGCGATGGGATTGACCAACTCACTTCACGCGCCACCACGCCCGAGGTGGCAGAGGCCATGATTCGCGAGATGGCTTGGTACGACGCTTACCTGGCGCGTGGCCGTGCAGACCGCAGTGCCAACACCACGCCTGGCAACAAAAAAGGCGGCTTGTCCAACATTGTGGAGAAGGCCATGGGCTCTATCGTCAAGTCAGGCTCAGCCCCCATCTCGGGTGTGCTGTCACCCGGCGAAAAGCTCAAGCAGAAGGGACTCATTTATGCGGCCACGCCTGCGAGTGATTTCATCTGCGGCACGCTGCAATTGGCTGCGGGTATGAACTTGCATGTATTCACCACAGGGCGTGGCACACCTTATGGCTTGGCTGAGTGCCCCGTCATCAAAGTTGCCACACGCACAGATCTGGCGCGTCGCTGGCATGACCTGATGGATGTGAACGCGGGCACGATTGCCGATGGCACGAAAAGCATTGAAGAAGTGGGCACCGAGCTGTTTGAGCTGATGTTAGAAGTGGCCAGCGGCCGCAAGAAAACATGGGCCGAGCACTGGAAGTTGCATAACGCCTTGGTGTTGTTCAACCCAGCACCCGTGACCTGAGATTGTTTAAACGATCTTCACGCTGAGGTTGGGCAAACCATCGATGTGCATTTCAATCACATCGCCGCGTACCACGGGACCCACGTTTTCAGGTGTGCCTGCGTAGATGATGTCGCCTGGGAACAGCTCAAATGCTTCTGAGAGTTT
>CAJBHE010000256.1 GCA_903952885.1 uncultured Burkholderiales bacterium | reverse complement strand
GGTGACGCCGCCATCGTGCCGCATGTGGACGTGCCCATGTACGTGATGACGCCCGAGTTTGGCGCGGCCAGCCAGCTGGAAAAAATCGACATGCTCGACTTTGCCGAGTTTGTGGCCATCAACAAGTTTGACCGCAAAGGCGCCAGCGACGCGCTGCGTGATGTAGCCAAACAAGTGCAGCGCAACCAAGAGGCCTGGCACACACCACCCGAGCAAATGCCGGTGTTTGGCACCATGGCAGCGCGCTTCAACGACGATGGCGTGACCGCTCTTTACCAAGCCCTCAAAGCCCGCCTGAGCGAGCTGGGCCTGACATTCAAAGAGGGCTTTTTGCCTCTGGTGGACGTTCGCCACAGCAGCAACCAAACGCCCATCGTGCCCGCGGCTCGCACACGCTACTTGGCCGAAATCACCGACACCGTGCGCGGCTACAAAAAGCGGGCTCGCACACAAGCCCAACTGGCCCGCGAAATTCAACAGCTGCGCGAAGCCGCACGCATGCTGTCCGAGGGCAAACCCGGTCGCGCCAAAGCCTCTGAGGCGGCCATCGACTTGGCTTTTGCGCGTGAAGAAAACTTAGGTGCAGCCGAGCGCAAGCTGTTAGCCCAATGGCCAGACATGCGAGCTGCCTACGCAGGCGACGAGTACGTGGTGAAAATCCGCGACAAAGAGATTCGCACGGCGCTCACCACCAAGAGCCTGAGCGGCACAGTGGTTCGCAAAGTGGCCTTGCCCACCTACGAAGACCACGGCGAAATTTTGAAGTGGCTCATGCTTGACAATGTGCCGGGCAGCTACCCCTTCACAGCTGGCACCTTTCTCTTCAAGCGCGAAGGCGAAGACCCCACCCGCATGTTTGCCGGCGAAGGCGACCCCTTCCGCACAAACCGCCGCTTCAAACTGGTGAGCGAAGGCCTGCCTGCCAAGCGTTTGTCCACCGCGTTTGACTCGGTCACGCTGTATGGCAACGACCCCGATCTGCGTCCCGACATTTACGGCAAAGTGGGCAACTCGGGTGTGAACGTGGCCACGCTGGACGACATGAAGGTGCTGTACGACGGGTTTGACCTGTGCAACCCGACCACCAGCGTGTCGATGACCATCAACGGCCCAGCGCCGTCCATTTTGGCCATGTTCATGAACACAGCCATTGACCAAAACCTGGACAAGTTCAAGGCCGATAAAGGTCGCGACCCGACCGAGGCCGAGGCTGCCGACATCAAAGCCTGGGTCATGCAAAACGTGCGTGGCACGGTGCAAGCCGATATCTTAAAAGAAGATCAAGGGCAAAACACTTGCCTCTTCTCAACCGAGTTCAGTTTGAAGGTGATGGGCGACATCGCGCAGTACTTTGTGCACAACCAAGTGCGCAACTTCTACAGCGTGTCTATCAGCGGCTATCACATCGCCGAAGCAGGTGCGAACCCGATTTCGCAATTGGCATTCACGCTCTCCAACGGCTTCACCTTTGTGGAGGCCTATTTGGCACGCGGCATGCACATTGACGACTTTGCGCCCAACTTGAGCTTCTTCTTCAGCAACGGGATGGACCCCGAGTACACCGTGATGGGCCGCGTGGCGCGTCGCATCTGGGCGGTGGCGATGAAAGAAAAGTACGGTGCGAATGAGCGTTCACAGAAACTGAAATATCACATCCAGACATCAGGCCGTTCACTGCACGCACAAGAGATTCAGTTCAACGATATCCGCACCACGCTGCAAGCGCTGATCGCCATCTACGACAACTGCAACAGCCTGCACACCAACGCGTTTGACGAAGCCATCACCACGCCCACCGAAGACTCAGTGCGTCGCGCCATGGCAATTCAGCTCATCATCAACCGGGAGTGGGGCTTGGCCAAAAACGAAAACCCAAGCCAAGGCGCGTTCATCATCGAAGACCTGACCGAGTTGGTGGAAGAAGCTGTGCTGGCCGAGTTCGAGCGCATTGCCGAGCGCGGCGGCGTGTTGGGCGCGATGGAGACCGGCTACCAACGCGGCAAGATTCAAGACGAGTCGATGACCTACGAAATGCTCAAGCACACCGGTGAGCTGCCCATCATTGGCGTCAACACCTTCCGCAACCCACATGGCGAGCAGGTGATGGACAAGCTTGAGCTGGCCCGCTCGACGGAAGAAGAAAAGCAAAGCCAGCTCAAGCGTTTGAACGACTTCCACGTCCGCCACAAGGATGCAGCCGCGGAGCAAATCAAGCGCCTGCAACAAGCGGTCATCGACAACGCCAACGTGTTTGAGGTGTTGATGGATGCGGTACGCGTGTGTTCACTAGGACAAATCACCCACGCTTTGTTTGAAGTGGGTGGGCAGTACCGTCGCAACATGTAGACGAACTTGTCGAGGCTTGCGTATTCTGTAGACCTTAACCCGCATCACCCATCTTCTCGCCCAAACGCACACCTTGTGCGGCTTGCCAAGCAGGGTTGAACGCGATGGTGTTTTTAGGCCACAGCAGCACCACGGTGGAGCCCAGCAAAAAGCGCCCCATTTCGTCGCCTTGCTTCAAGCTCAAGTTTTGGTCGGCATACGTCCACTCGCGCACATTGCCAGTGCGAGGTGGGTTGACCACGCCATGCCACGGGGTGGCCATGCTGCCCACGATGGTAGCGCCCACAAGCACCAACACATATTGCTGAGGTGTTTCACCTGTTGCAGCCGGCATATCAAACACACACACCACACGCTCGTTGCGTGCAAACAAGCCAGGCACGCCACGAGCGGTGGCGGGGTTCACCGAGAACAAATCACCGGGCACATGCATCATGCGACGCAAGCGGCCCGCGCTGGGCATGTGGATGCGGTGGTAGTCCTTGGGGCTGAGGTAAATCGTGGCGAACTCGCCGTCTTGGAACTGCGCCGCCAACGTCGCGTCACCACCCACCAGCGCTTGCGTGCTGTAGCTGTGGCCTTTAGCTTGGAAAATTTGGTCGCCCTCAATGCGACCCAGTTGGCTGATAGCGCCGTCCACAGGGCACACAAACGCGGCGTCGGCCAAAGGGCGTGCGCCGGGCTTGAGGGCGCGGGTGAAGAAGTCGTTGAAACTGGCGTACTGCGTGATGTCGGGCTGGGCAGCCTCGTCCATGTTGACTTGGTATTTGCCCACAAACCACCTGATGAGGGCGTGCGTCCATTTGCCGCCATGCGCTCGGGCCACAGCACCCGCCAAAACCGTGAGGGCGTGTTTGGGTAGCGCGTATTGCAAGGCTACAAATGTGTTTTCATTCATTTTGCAATTTTAGGCGGGCAGAATAGGCGTATGAGTACCCCACTTTTTGAATGCAACCACCTCCTCAAACGCTACGGTGACCACACCGTGGTGAACGATGTGTCTTTCAGCATCGCCCCCGGCGAATGCTTGGGCGTCATTGGCCCCAACGGCGCAGGTAAAACCACCACGCTGCGCATGTGTCTGGGCCTGGCTCAGCCCGACGGCGGCAGCATCCACGCGTTTGGTTTGTCCATGCCCGACGACTCACTGGCCATCAAAGCGCGCTTAGGCGTGGTGAGCCAGTTCGACACGCTCGACCCCGACTTCACCTGCGCTGAAAACCTGATGGTGTTTGGCCGCTACTTTGGGATGAAGAAGGCCGACATTCAGGCGCGCATTCCCCAACTACTAGAGTTTGGCGCGCTCGCTCACAAGGCCGACGCCAAGCCGGGCGAGTTGTCGGGCGGCATGAAGCGCAGGCTCAGCCTGTCCCGCGCACTGATCAACAACCCCGATTTGCTGTTACTTGACGAGCCTACTACCGGCCTAGACCCACAAGCTCGCCACCTGATGTGGGAGCGCCTGCAACAGCTGCTGCAACAAGGTAAATCGATTTTGCTGACCACCCATTTCATGGACGAGGCCGAGCGTTTGTGCAACCGCTTACTGGTGCTGGACCACGGTAAAAAAATTGCCGAAGGCACACCGCGCGATTTGATAGCTCAGCACCTCGAACCAGATGTGGTGGAGGTGTACGGCAACGGCGCCTTGGCATTGGTGGGCAGCCCCATCGCTGCCTTGGCGCAACGTATTGAGACCAGTGGCGAAACCGTGTTTTTCTACACCCAAGATGCCGCGCAACTGCTGCAAGCGCTCAACGCCCATGCGGGCCTGCGCACGCTGCACCGCCCCGCCAACCTAGAAGACTTGTTTTTGAAAATGACCGGACGCCAAATCCGTGAGGAAGGCTAAACCATGTATTTCCGCTTCTGGCCCGTCTTCTTGCGCAACCTGCTGGTGTGGCGCAAGCTCGCCATCCCCAGCCTCGTAGCCAACATTGCCGAACCTTTGATGTGGC
This sequence comes from uncultured Burkholderiales bacterium, assembly GCA_903952885.1. GTDB lineage: Bacteria > Pseudomonadota > Gammaproteobacteria > Burkholderiales > Burkholderiaceae_C > Limnohabitans. Next base: position 2,482 of record CAJBHE010000256.1, on the reverse strand, counting down.
TGGTGGCCTTTGGCTACGGCATGGGCGCCTTAGTGGGCGAGGTCGCCTTAGACGAACAAAAAGTCCCTTACATCTTGTTCTTGGCCAGCGGCTCCATCTGCATGAGCGCCATGAACGCCGCCACGTTTGAGGCGCTTTACTCCGCCTTCTCGCGCATGCATGTGCAAAAAACCTGGGATGGCATCTTGAACGCGCCCATGCGTTTGGACGATGTGCTGTTGGCCGAAATGCTTTGGGCCGCCTTCAAAGCCCTCTTCACCATCACCGCCATCTTGGGCGTCATGGCAGCGCTGGGCATCACCCAAAGTTGGAAGCTCTTGGCCGCGTGGCCCATCCTCTTGTGCGTGGGCATCACCTTCAGTTGCATCGCGCTCATCTTCAACGCGCTGGCCAAAGGCTATGACTTCTTCACCTACTACTTCACGCTGTTCCTCACCCCCATGATGTTCTTGAGCGGCGTGTTCTTCCCGCGTGATCAACTGCCGGGCCTCGTGCGCGACATCTCAGAGTGGCTGCCTCTGACGCAAGCCATTGCTTTGGTACGCCCCTTGTTCATGGACCAATGGCCCACGGATGTAGCTCTGCACTTGGGCGTGTTGGCGGTTTATGCGCTGGTCGCCTGGAAAATTGCGCTTCATCTTACAAAAAAGCGTTTCAGGACTTAATTTAAGGGTAACCCGGTACTTAAGTTTGTCGAACACACGCCGATTTGATTGACATAGGGTAGGCTTAAATCGGTTTTAATTACATATTTGACATTTACTTTAAGTTCCTGTTGCGCGTTCCGATTGATGTCACAGATCATTCGGAACTGCCATGTCGTTATCAGTTACTACAAAATCAGTTAACACCCTTGCGTTAGCCTTTTCTCAGCAAAAGGTAGCTACTGCAATGGCGACAAAAGCAACGACTCAGGCAGCACCAAAAACACTGCCACCGCAATCGGCCAGTCCCAAAGCATTGGTCCCCGTCACTGCGCCAGTTTCAACGTTTCAAGGTGCTGCCGCATTTTTAGCGCAGCGCGATGCACTTCAATCAGTTTCGGCAATATCAGCGTCAGTCGCAAGTTCAACGCCGACGATTGTGTTGTCCAAAGCTTATGACAAGGGATTTGAGTTGGCGGGAGACACTGGACTCAAGTCGCTCGCAACTGCCACCAACAGTGTGTTTGAAACCGTGACGTTAAAAAAGGGGGTTTCGTACACCCTTAAATCGACCTTTGGTATCAGCAACATCAAAGGCAACGTTGCTCTGACTGTTCAAAACGCCGCTGGCGACACCGTGTCCTCCGGCAAAAGCGCCATTGGCAAGACCGCGGCATCTCTGTCCTTCACGCCGGCGGCGGATGGTGAATACACCATTCGCCTGACAGGGCAACCTATCGCTAAGACGAAACCTGTCATCACTAACAATCTTTACTCTGGCTATCAAATACAAGTCCAGCAATCGCTGTCAAAACTTCCAACCAAAAGTGGCAATGCCAACGTCGATGCCTTGGTCTTGGGTGGTACCAATGCATGGCAACACGCTCTGGGAACCACAGCAACGCCGTCGACGAACGTGATCGACGGCACGCTCAGATCGTTGACCAACGTGGTCGATAACAACAACGTCATTTCCTATGGCTTTATGGATGCCACCTTTGAAAGTCATTTGACAGGCTCGGATGCAAAGAATGCATCCGTGATGGATAACGCCACGCAAACGGCTGTTCAAACTGCCTTCGACTATTTGTCGAGCTTGATCAATGTGAAGTTTGTGAAGGCAACTAATGCCGCAGATGCCACCATCATGTTTGGTGAAAACGACCAAGGCACGGTGAGTGCGGGCTATGCCAATCCGCCCAATGAAAGTGGTTCACACCAGCAATACTTGTTTTTATCGAACACGGCCGCCACCAATGACGCCACAAAAAACAACAACTTTGCCCCAGGCACTTATGGATGGCAAACCTTGCTTCATGAAATCGCGCACACACTAGGCTTGAAGCATCCCTTCAACGGTAACGCAGGCGGCGGGGGCGCACCAGGCCCTTATTTGCCCACATCCACCAACAACACGCGATACTCAATCATGTCGTACAGCAGTGCGGCAGATTCAAAAATAAACTCAGTCACGGTGAACAAGGGCCTCGTGTCATTGGCGTCTACAACCGTAAACCCTTCCACCTTTATGACCTATGACATTGCAGCGTTGCAATATTTGTATGGTTCGAACACGACCACCAATGGCAGCAGTCAAACCCTTACCTTCACAGACAGCTACAAAGGCATGCAAACCCTGTGGACGCCCAATGGCGACACCTTAGACGCAAGCGCCACGACGAACAAAAATGTCATTGATTTAAGGGGCGGCGCTTACAGCACCATCAATTACCAAGGCACTGGCATTGATCAATTCACCAACCAAGTAAAGGCGGCTGGCATAACAACTTCCACCGCTATTGCGTCGCTATTAAAGACTTTCAAAGCCCCCATCGCGG
>CAJBHE010000255.1 GCA_903952885.1 uncultured Burkholderiales bacterium | reverse complement strand
TGAAGCGCCTGAGCCCCAACGCCACTGTGTTGATCTCTGATCCCAGCTGGGAAAACCACCGAGCTTTGTTCACCAACGCCGGTTTCAAAGTAGATACCTACGCCTACTACGACGCTCACAAACGCGGCGTAAATTTCGAAGGCATGTTGGCCTCGCTCAACGCCGCTGCCGCTGGCACCATCGTTGTTTTGCACGCGTGCTGCCACAACCCCACTGGCTACGACATCACTGCTGCGCAGTGGGACCAAGTAGTGGCTGTTGTCAAAGCCAAAAACCTCACCGCTTTCTTGGACATGGCCTACCAAGGCTTTGGCCACGGCATTGCCGAAGACGGCGCTGTGATTCAAAAATTCGTGGCCGCTGGCCTGTGTTTCTTTGTATCGACCTCGTTCTCTAAGAGCTTCAGCTTGTACGGTGAGCGCGTGGGTGCTTTGAGCGTCTTGTGCGCTGACAAAGAAGAATGCAGCCGCGTACTGTCGCAACTCAAAATCGTGATTCGCACCAACTACTCCAACCCACCCATCCACGGTGGCGCGGTGGTGGCTGCGGTGTTGAACAACCCTGAGTTGCGCGCTTTGTGGGAAAAAGAATTGGGCGAAATGCGCGTGCGCATCAAAGCCATGCGCCAAACGCTGGTTGACGGCCTCAAAGCCGCTGGCGTGAAGCAAGACATGAGCTTCATCACCACACAAATCGGCATGTTCAGCTACTCAGGCTTGAGCAAAGACCAAATGGTGCGACTGCGCTCTGAGTTTGGTGTTTACGGCACTGACACCGGCCGCATGTGCGTGGCGGCGTTGAACAGCAAGAATATTGACTACGTGTGTCAAGCCATCGCCAAAGTGATGTAGGGCAATTGGAGGGCAGACTCCATTTTTGTTACACATACTGCTGCTATATTGAATCGCAACATTTTTGAGAACAAACCATGCTTTACCAAATCTTCGAAACGCAACGCAGCCTCATGGAGCCGTTCGCAGACTTTGCGCAAGCTGCCTCTAAACTTTACGCACAACACAACTCGCCACTGGGACAAAATCCCATGGCGCAGCGGGTATCAGCAGGCTATGACCTGCTGTATCGCTTGGGCAAGGATTACGAAAAGCCGCATTTCGGCATCAACGCGGTGGAAGTGGATGGCCATGAAATTGCCATTCACGAACGCGTAGAAATCGACAAGCCATTTTGTGAGCTGCGCCGTTTCAAGCGTTTCACAGACGACAACGACACCCTGGAAAAAATCAAAGGCCAACCTGCTGTCTTGATCGTGGCGCCCCTGTCTGGCCACTACGCCACCTTGCTACGCGACACGGTGCGCACCATGCTCAAAGACCACAAGGTCTACATCACCGACTGGAAAAACGCACGCTTGGTTCCCTTGAGCGAAGGTGAATTTCACCTCGACGACTACGTGAACTACGTGCAAGAGTTCATCCGCCACCTACAAAGCAAATACGGCAACTGCCACATCATGAGCGTGTGCCAGCCTACCGTCCCTGTGTTGGCTGCTGTGTCGTTGATGGCCAGCCGCGGCGAGACAACCCCCATCACCATGACCATGATGGGTGGCCCCATTGACGCTACCAAGTCACCTACTGCGGTGAACAACTTGGCCATGAACAAGAGCTACAGCTGGTTTGAAAACAACGTGATCTACCGCGTGCCAGACAATTTTCCAGGTGCAGGCCGTCGCGTGTACCCTGGCTTCTTGCAGCACACCGGCTTTGTGGCCATGAACCCTGACCGCCATTTGAAGAGCCATTACGACTACTTCAAAGACCTGATCAAGGGCGACAACTCCAGCATTGACTCTCACCGCGATTTTTATGACGAGTACAACGCCGTGCTCGACATGGATGCCGATTACTACCTTGAAACCATCACCACAGTCTTTCAAGAGTTTAAGCTGGTGCGCGGCACTTGGGAAGTTAAAAACCCAGAAGGCAAACTCGAACTGGTGCGTCCACAAGACATTCGTACCACTGCCTTGCTGACGGTGGAAGGCGAGCTCGACGACATCTCAGGTTCCGGCCAAACAGAAGCGGCTCACAAGCTGTGCAGCGGCATTGTGCGCAAAGCGCAGCACCACCTTGAAGCCAAAGGCGCTGGTCACTATGGTATTTTCAGTGGCCGTCGCTGGCGTGATGTAGTCTACCCACATGTCAAGAGCTTCATCTTGGCCCACAGCCAGGCCGACAACACTGGCGCTGGCTCAGCCGTTGCAGCCAAACAAAAAGCCGCCACCAAGAAAGCTGCACCCGCAGGCAAAAAGGCAGCCGCCAAGCCAGTTGCTAAAAAAGCGTCTGCAGCGCCAAAGTGAGCCTGATCGAACTGCTCAACAATGCCCTGCCACAAACGCAATGCACGCGCTGTGGCTATCCTGACTGTCAGCGTTACGCCGTGGCCATGGCCCAAGGCGAAGCCGACATCAACCAGTGTCCACCAGGCGGCATCGAGGGCGTTGCAAGGCTGGCTGCCCTCACAAGCAAGCCAGCCCTTCCCCTGAACCCTGACAACGGGCTAGAAGGCCCGCGCACCATTGCCATCATCGACGAGGCGTGGTGCATTGGCTGCACTTTGTGCATTGCGGCCTGCCCAACGGACGCCATCTTGGGAGCGAACAAGCGCATGCACACCGTAGTAGAGCCCTATTGCACAGGCTGCGAACTGTGTATTCCAGCTTGCCCGGTGGACTGCATTTCGCTTGAGCCCGTCGATATCCACCTGAGCGGCTGGGCCTCTTGGCCACAAGAGCTGGCTGATCTGGCCCGCCAACGCTACGACGCACGCAGCACACGCCTGCAGCGTGAAGCCGTGGAACACAATGAACGCTTGGCAGCCAAAGCCGTGCAAAAACTGGCGGACTTGCCTGCCCACACCAAAGGCACAGACCACGCACCCGAGGTGGACCGCAAACGTGCGATCATCGAGGCCGCCCTTGCCAAAGCCAAAGCAGCCCGTCAAGCCAACTAGACTTCTGTTGCGCGTAAGCCATTGAGCAGCATCTTCTGCCTCAAACGTCACATTTCAAATCTCAATGCAAACACCACTCACTTCAAGAAGAGAACTTCTCCTTCTTTTGTCACTTGCCGGTATTCAGTTCACGCACATCGTGGACTTCATGATCATGATGCCGCTCGGTCCTCAGCTCACAAGGCTATTTGGCATCAGTTTTGCTGAGTTTGGTTTGCTGGTCTCAGCCTACACGGTGGCAGCAGGTCTGTCTGGCTTGTTTGCTACCACCTTCATTGACCGTTTTGACCGCAAGCATTTGCTGCTCACGCTTTACGTGTTGTTTGCCCTCACCACAGTTGCTTGCGGGGTTGCGCCAACTTATGGTTGGCTGATGGCGGCTCGCATTGCGTCTGGCTTTTTTGGTGGTGTTCTTGCCACTATGACGCAAACCATCATTGGCGATGTGGTGCCCTTTGAGCGCCGCGGTCGGGCCACTGGCATAGTGATGACATCCTTTTCTGTGGCTACCGTTGCTGGCGTGCCTGCGGGATTGCTGTTTGCCAACCTCTGGGGCTGGCACACCGCCTTCTTTGGAATTGGCGTCATGTGCGTGGCTGTGGGAGCATTGGCCAACTACAGTGTGCCCAAGCTCGATGCCCATGTGGCCCACGCCAAAGACAAACACGTCCTGCACGCCATGGGCCAAGTGCTGGGCGAACCCAACCAACGCATGGCTTTACTGCTGTCGGCCACCATGATGTTTGCCGCTTTCACCATCATTCCTTACATCACGCTGTATTTGCAAAACAACCAAATCATGGCTTCTCACGAAATTCCATGGCTGTACTTTTGTGGCGGCGTGATCACCTTATTCAGCGGTCGTTGGGTGGGTGGCTTGACCGACCGTTTAGGCAAGCGCGAAACTTTTCAGCGCGCTGTGTTGTTCTCGATCATTCCAATGTTTGCCATCACGCTGATTGAACCTGTGCCGTTGTTTGTGGTGTTGCTGATCACCAGCACCTTGTTTTTTGCCATGAACGCACGAATGATTCCTGGCATGGCCTTGCTCACCTCGGCAGCCAATCCCAAATTTCGCGGCACCTTCATGTCCCTCAACGGTGCGGTGCAGTCGTTCTCGATGGGTGTGGCCGCTTGGGTAGGCGGCATGCTGCTGCAAAGCGAGCCGAGCGGCCAAGTGACGCACTATTGGCTGTGCGCGGTGGTGGCTACCTGCGCGTCACTGCTCGCGTATGAACTCGCGAAACGAGTTTCTATGCACGAGTAACTGTCGTCAACCGTGCGACGCCGCCAAGGCCGCAAAAGCCTGCACCACTTCAGGTGGCGTTTGCACCAACTCAATCAGCACACCTTCGCCAGACAGAGGAAACTCCTCGTTCGCCTTGGGGTGCATGAAGGTGATGTCAAAGCCTGCCGCCCCCTTGCGGATGCCACCGGGCGCAAAACGAACGCCTTGCGACATGAGCCACTCCACGGCCACTGGCAGATCGTCGATCCACAAGCCAATGTGGTTCAACGGCGTGTTGTGAACCGCAGGCTTTTTCTCGATGTCCATGGGTTGCATCAAATCGACTTCGACCTTCAAGAGGCCAACGCCAATAGCGCAAATGTCTTCGTCCACGTTCTCACGCTCACTTTGAAACGTGCCCGTGACTTCGAGACCCAACATGTCCACCCACAACTTTTTCAAGCGGCCCTTATCAGTTCCGCCAATGGCAATTTGCTGGACGCCTAGCACTTTGAAAGGTCGGGTGATGTCGCTCATTTATTCGAACTCCATGATCATCTGGTCCACGGTCAGAGACTCGCCTTTGGCAGCCACCACTTTTTTAACCACGCCGTCTGCGGCTGCAAACAAAACGTTTTCCATTTTCATGGCTTCAATCACGGCCACACGTTCGCCCACTTGCACCTTTTGGCCGACGACTACGGCGACATCTACCAGCAAACCGGGCATGGGGGACAACACAAAACGGCTCAGGTCCGGTGGCGCTTTAAAAGGCATCAGTTTGTGCAAGTCAGCCATGCGTGGCGACATCACCAGGGCTTCAATACGCGTGCCGTTGTGCTGTACTTGCAAAACTAACGGGTTCTTCAAAGTGCCGCGCTCAACTTGGGCCGTGAAGGGCTTGCCATTGCAAGCGCCTTGAATACAAATGTCATTCAAGCGGGACTTGCTCTGAATGGCGTAGGTTTTGTCCGCGATGGTGATGTGTGCTTCGCCATGCTTACCCGGCAATTCAGCCACATGCACCTGCACATAGCGGTTGTCACCGCCTTGCCCCAGCTCGACCACCACATAGTCTTGACCAATTTGCACATCGTAGCCTGGCAGCTGACCGCTCAGGCCCGCAGCGCGTTCGCGCGACTTGCGACGCACAAACGCGGCCAAAGCAGCCAAGAAGTCGTGGTCTTCATGCGGCACGTCTTCAGCGCGGAAACCCCGGCTGTATTGCTCTGCGATGAAACCCGTATTAAAGTCACCCGAGACAAAACGGGGATGTGCCAACAAGGCGGCTTGGAAGGGTATGTTGGAGCTGATGCCGCGAATCACAAAGCCGTTCAAGGCTTCGCGCATTTTGGCAATCGCGTCGTTTCGGTCTTTGCCGTGCACGATGAGCTTTGCGATCATCGAGTCATAGAACATTGGAATCTCGCCACCATCTTGTACACCAGTGTCCACGCGCACGCCGAGCAAGTCAGCGGTGTTGCCTTGGAACATGGTTTGCTTAGGCGTTTGGAAACGCACCAAACGGCCAGTGGAAGGCAAGAAATTACGGAATGGGTCTTCAGCGTTGATACGGCACTCAATAGCCCAACCATTGCGTTTGACATCGGCTTGCGTCAAGGTGAGTTTTTCGCCTGCTGCCACGCGAATCATTTGCTCTACCAAGTCGAGGCCTGTGATAGCTTCGGTCACGGGATGCTCCACCTGCAAGCGGGTGTTCATCTCGAGGAAGTAGAAGCTTTGGTCTTTGCCGACCACAAACTCCACCGTACCTGCCGATTGGTATTTCACGGCCTTGGCCAACTGCACCGCTTGCTCGCCCATGGCTTTGCGGGTGGCTTCAGAGATGAAAGGTGACGGCGCTTCTTCGATCACCTTCTGGTGACGGCGCTGAATCGAGCACTCGCGCTCGTTCAAATAAATCACATTGCCGTGGCTGTCACCCAGCACCTGGATTTCGATGTGGCGAGGCTCCTCGACAAACTTCTCGATGAACACGCGGTCATCGCCAAAGCTGTTGCGGGCTTCGTTGCGGCATGAGGTGAAGCCTTCAAAAGCTTCCTTGTCATTGAACGCCACGCGCAAGCCTTTGCCTCCCCCGCCGGCCGAAGCCTTGATCATCACGGGGTAGCCGATGCCTTTGGCAATTTCCACCGCTTGCTCAGCCGTATCGATGGCTTCGTTGTAGCCAGGAATGCAGTTGACGCCTGCAGCGCCAGCCAGCTTCTTAGATTCAATCTTGTCGCCCATGGCGGAAATTGAGAAGTGGCGTGGGCCGATGAAGGCAATGCCTTCGTCTTCGCAGCGCTTTGAGAATTCGGCGTTCTCGCTCAAGAAGCCGTAGCCGGGGTGAATGGCTTGAGCGCCAGTGGCCTTAGCGGCCGCGATGATTTTGTCAGCCACGAGGTAAGACTCGCGCGAGGCCGCTGGACCAATCAACACAGCTTCGTTGGCCATTTGCACGTGACGTGCTTCTTTGTCGGCTTCAGAATAAACGGCCACGGTTTGGATACCCATCTTGTGAGCGGTGGCGATGACGCGGCAAGCGATTTCGCCACGGTTGGCAATCAGAATCTTTTTAAACATCTTATTCTTCTCCTTGGCAATCACAGTGGAATGTTCCCGTGCTTTCGCCATGGGTTGTCGAGCTTCTTGTCCTTGAGCATGACCAGCGAGCGGCAGATACGCTTGCGTGTCTCGTGCGGTTGAATGACGTCGTCGATGAAGCCACGTGCACCAGCCACAAAGGGGTTGGCAAAGCGGGCTTTGTATTCGGCTTCTTTGGCGGCCAGTTTCTCTGGATCACCTTTGTCTTCACGGAAGATGATTTCCACCGCGCCTTTGGCACCCATGACGGCGATTTCTGCATTGGGCCAAGCGAAGTTCACGTCGCCGCGCAAGTGCTTAGAAGCCATCACGTCGTAAGCACCGCCGTAGGCTTTACGGGTGATGACGGTGATTTTTGGCACGGTGCACTCGGCGTAGGCATAGAGTAGCTTGGCGCCGTGTTTGATGATGCCGCCGAACTCTTGTGAAGTGCCGGGCATGAAACCGGGCACATCCACAAAGGTGATCACGGGGATGTTGAACGCGTCGCAAAAACGCACAAAACGCGCCGCCTTGATCGAGCTCTTGATGTCCAAGCAACCCGCCAACACCAAAGGCTGGTTCGCCACGATGCCGACGGTTTGGCCTTCCATGCGGGCAAAGCCGATCAGGATGTTTTTGGCGTAGTCGGGTTGCAACTCAAAGAAGTCGCCATCGTCGACCGTTTTGACGATGAGCTCCTTCATGTCATAGGCCTTGTTAGGGTTCTCGGGCACAAGCGTGTCCAAGCTCATGTCCAAACGACCCGACGGATCGCCACTGGGGCGCAAGGGTGCTTTTTCACGGTTGTTGAGAGGCAGGTAGTTGTAGAGGCGACGCAGCATGAGCAACGCTTCCACGTCGTTCTCAAACGCCATATCTGCCACACCACTCTTGGTGGTGTGCGTCAACGCGCCGCCCAGCTCTTCGGCCGTGACTTCTTCGTGGGTCACGGTCTTGACCACTTCAGGGCCCGTCACAAACATGTAGGACGTGTCCTTGACCATGAAAATGAAATCAGTCAAAGCGGGCGAGTACACCGCGCCACCCGCCGATGGTCCCATGATCATGCTGATCTGGGGCACTACGCCACTGGCCATGACGTTGCGTTGGAACACGTCGGCATAACCGCCCAAAGAGGCCACACCTTCTTGGATGCGTGCGCCGCCCGAATCGTTCAAGCCGATGACAGGCGCGCCCACTTTCATCGCCTGATCCATGATCTTGCAAATTTTCTCGGCGTGTGTTTCGGACAAAGCGCCGCCGTAGACAGTGAAGTCTTGGCTGAACACAAACACCAAACGCCCGTTGATCATGCCGTAGCCGGTGACCACACCATCACCGGGGATCTTGTTGTTTTCCATACCGAAGTCGGTGCAACGGTGCTCCACGAACATGTCCCACTCTTCGAAGGTGCCTTCATCGAGCAAGACTTCCAGGCGTT